>JAIFNF010000025.1 GCA_020047885.1 Gammaproteobacteria bacterium
CCACCAGCCCCAGCATGATCAGTTGCACGATCAGGCTGGCGTTAGCGATCAAGCTCCAAAATGACATTTCATGGGTCACCCGCAATCTCCCTCAGAGGCCTTTTTCCGCTAAAATATCAGTTTATCAAACCCAATGATCAAACCGCTGTTCAAGTCCACCCTTGTTAGGAGAACCCCGCGATGCATTTCGCTATTCTACCGATTCTGTTGCTGATTGCGCGTCCGGTCTTTGCCGCGACGCCATTGACCTTCGAGGAGGTCGATACCAGCGGCGACGGGTTGGTGAGCGCCGACGAAGCGGTGGTCATCAACGGGCTGAATTTTAACGCCGCCGATACCGACCAGGATGAGACGCTGAGCATTGATGAATATGGCATTGCTGTGGGAACCTGGCCACCGCCGGATGGTGCGCGTCCCCCCAATCTGCTGGACGACGATACGCCGCCGCCCAAACCCTGAAGCGTCTATTCAGGAAACCCCGTTGAACAAATCGCCGCCGGTTGCCGGTCCGGCGACCGCCAATCCAAAATGCCGGTACGCAGAGGCTGTCGCTACCCGTCCACGCGGGGTGCGCATGAGAAAGCCCTGCTGGAGCAAATACGGCTCCAGAACATCTTCGATGGTTCCCCGTTCTTCGCCCAGGGCCGCGGCCAACGTGTCCAGACCCACCGGCCCGCCGCCGAATTTGTCGATGGTCAGCCATAACAAGCGCCGATCCATTTCGTCAAACCCCAGGGCATCGACTTTCAGCAAATCCAGCGCCCGTTGCGCGACCTCGATGGTAATTCGGCCATCGGCTTTCACTTGGGCGAAATCACGCACTCGTCGCAACAATCGGTTGGCGATGCGGGGCGTCCCGCGTGACCGTCGGCCAATTTCGGATGCCGCCGTCGGATAGTCGGTTTCAACGCCGAGAATCCGCGCTGAACGGGCGACAATCTCGGTGAGTTCCTCCGGGGTGTAGAACTCCAGCCGATGCACGATGCCGAAGCGATCCCGCAACGGCGAGGTCAACAGACCGGCGCGAGTGGTCGCACCGACCAGGGTAAACGGCGGCAAATCTAGCTTGATCGACCGTGCCGCGGGTCCTTCACCGATCAGAATATCAATTTGATAATCCTCCATCGCCGGATACAACACCTCTTCAACCACCGGACTGAGGCGATGAATCTCGTCGATGAACAGCACATCGTGCGGCTCCAGATTGGTCAGCAGCGCCGCCAGATCGCCCGGCCGCTCAATCACCGGCCCCGAGGTCTGACGCAAATTGACGCCCATTTCCGCCGCGACGATATGCGCCAGGGTCGTTTTCCCCAAGCCTGGCGGGCCGAACAGCAGCACATGATCCAGCGCCTCACTGCGAGCACGGGCGGCGTGAATGAAAATCTCCAACTGCTCGCGCATGGCCTGCTGGCCGATGTAGTCCGCCAGTCGCTTCGGACGCACCGCCCGATCGAGCGAAGCGTCGTCGCTGCTGGCGGCTGGGGAAATCAGGCGGTCGAACGTCATAAATTAGCGGCGAACGGTGGCTTGCAGGGCGTGCCGGATAATGGCTTCACTGGTGAGTCCCTCGGTGTCGAGGCTTTGCACCATGCGCGACGCTTCGGGCAATTTATAGCCCAGCGCGACCAGAGCGCTGATGGCGTCTTCGGCGGGATGGATGACCGGCGAGGCGAGTTGACCATCTGGTAACCGAACCGCGGCTGAATGCCGGTCGAAATCACTAATCCGGTCGCGCATTTCAATCATCAACCGCTCGGCGGTTTTCTTGCCGACGCCCGGCAGGCGAGTCAGAGATGTCGCGTCGCCCTCGCGGATACACCGGCTGAACAGTTCAGTGCTCATCCCGGACAGAATCAGCAGCGCCAGGCGCGGGCCAATGCCGGTCACTTTAATCAGGTTGCGGAACAGACTGCGTTCGGCCGGGTTGGCGAATCCGTAAAGGGTATGAGCATCTTCGCGCACGGTTAAGTGAGTGAGCAAGGTCACTTCCGCCCCGGTTTCCGGCAGGGTCTGAAAGGTGGTCAGCGAGGCTTCCAGTTCGTAGCCGACCCCGTGGGCGTCAATCATCAGATAAGGCGGCTGTTTCCAGACCAGCAGCCCGCGCAGACGCCCGATCATCGCCGCCGCCTCCGGGGGAGCAGGGCGGCGGCACCCAGCCGGTGCAACGTCTGCCGGGTATGACCGTGGCAAATCGCCACCGCCAGCGCGTCTGCCGCATCGGCTTGCGGCAATTCCGGCAGATTCAGCAACAGGGCAACCATCCGTTGCACCTGAGTTTTGTCCGCCGCGCCCGTGCCGACCACCGCCTGCTTGATGGCGCGGGCGGCATATTCGCTGACCGGCACGCCCGCCATGACCACCGCGCACAACGCGGCACCTCGTGCTTGGCCGAGCTTGAGCGCCGAATCGGGATTGCGATGCATGAAGACCTGTTCCGCCGCGACTTCCGCCGGCTGGTACTGCTGAATCACCTGCATAATGCCTTCGTAGATGGTTTTTAGCCGCTCGGGCAACGGTCGGTCACTGTCGGTCTTGATACAGCCATCGGCGACATGGCGACTGCGCGAGCCTTCCATGTCGATAATGCCATAGCCGGTGATGCGTGAACCGGGATCGATGCCCATGAGCCGAATCGTCGTCACGCTCAGAGTTTCGCCAGAATATCGTCGGGAATATCGGCGTTCGAGTAGACATTCTGGGTGTCGTCCAGATCCTCCATCAGATCCAGCAGCTTGATCATTTTCTGCGCGTCCTCCAGACCTAGCGTGATGTTGGAACTGGCGCGCTGCGTCACTTCAGCGGCCTCCGGCTCCAGACCCGCTGCCTTCATCGCCGCCTTGACCGTCTGAAAATCCGCCGGGTCCGTCAACACATCCACTGAACCGTCAGGATTGGTCACGACATCATCCGCACCGGCGTCGATGGCGACTTCCATGATGCGATCTTCATCGCCGCCAGCGGGATAGCTCAAGACCCCGCGTGCAGTGAACTGGAAGGCCACGGAACCGCTGGTACCGAGATTACCGCCGCACTTGCTGAAGGCATGGCGCACCTCGGCCACCGTGCGATTGCGGTTATCGGTCATGGTATCCACGATCACCGCGACCCCGCCCGGCCCGTAGCCTTCGTAGCGGATTTCCTCATATTCGACGCCTTCCAGCGTCCCGGCTCCGCGTTTAATCGCCCGGTCGATGGTGTCGCGGGGCATATTAGCGGTCAGCGCATTATCCATGGCCAGCCGTAGCCGGGCATTAGCTCCGGGATCGCCGCCGCCCATGCGTGCCGCGACGGTGATTTCCCGGATCAACCGGGTGAACAGTTTGCCGCGTTTGGCGTCCTGGGCGTTCTTCCGATGTTGGATATTGGCCCATTTACTATGTCCAGCCATGCAAAACCTCTTGTCTGGTGTGCTGCGGTCTTGGAGTCGTGCAGTTTATCATTTTGCGTCCAGGCGATGGTTGTGGGGGGGATGGTGGAAGCGTCCGGTGGCGAAAAACGCGCACGCCTGGGTGATCGTCGAGGGATCCACCAGCATTTGCATGTGCGAGACCGGCAAGCAAATATGGTCGGCCATCCCTGGGCATTGCGTTTCGACCACCGCAATCAGGCCATCGGCCGGGGCGGGCATTCCCGGGAAGATGAGACCGAGGCCCACGTTCAGCGTACCGGCGATCGAGCCGAGCAGGTTCGGCGCGGTCCAGGCGGGCGCTTGACCGAGCAGGCCGCTGTCCAGCGCCGCGCCGACAAAAAAGCTCATGCCACTCTGGTGCATGATTTTAGCGGCGTAACTGCCCTGATGAGGCGTTCCCAGCGTGACGATCCGGCCGGGCCGCTGTTTCGGGTAGTGTTGGAAGAGGTAGCGCACCACCAACCCGCCCATGCTGTGCGCCAGAAAATGCACATTGGGCGCTTCGATCTGCTCCAGTTGCCGATGCAGATCCTCGGAGTTTTCTTCCGGCGACCGGGTCATGCTGGGATAGGAAAAGTTGACGGTGTGATAGCCGGATTGTTCCAGCCAGTATTCCAGCAATCGCATCCACAACCCATGAACATACAAACCATGCACTAAGACTACGGTCTCGCGTTGAGCCGTCATGATCCCTCCTGGCGGGATGATGGGTGAAGGCGTGGATTCTAGCCGAAATCCGCCGGCTTCCGGTTCCTTCCGGTAAAGAAGTCGCCAAATTTCCGTAATAGTGTCAAAATAAAACTAACTCGATTATCTGGAGAATTCCCATGAATGCCGCTGCTTTTGTCATGAGAGACCACAGTCTGACGCCAGCGCAGGTGCCGCCAACGGTGGTTGAAACCCTGGATAGCGCCGAGAAAGCCGCGCTGGTTGACCGAATTCAGCGCTTGCTGAAGGAGCGTGACGCCACTTTGGTCGCGCACTATTACACCTCGCCGGAATTACAGGAACTGGCTGACGCGACCGGCGGCTACGTTTCGGATTCCCTGGACATGGCGCGCTTTGGGACTGAGTGTCGATCCAGCACACTCATCGTCGCTGGCGTGCGGTTCATGGGGGAAACCGCCAAGATTCTCAACCCCGAAAAGCGCGTGCTGATGCCGGATCTGCGGGCGGAATGCTCACTGGATCTGGGCTGTCCGATTGATGAATTTGCCGCCTTCTGCGATCAGCATCCTGATCGGATGGTGGTGGTTTACGCCAATACCAGCGCGGCGGTGAAAGCCCGTTCCGACTGGGTGGTGACGTCCGGGATCGCCCTGGATCTGGTGAAGCATTTGGCCGATAAGGGGGAGAAGCTGATCTGGGCACCGGATCGCCACCTGGGCGCTTATGTGCAACAGGAAACCGGCGTGGATATGTTGTTATGGAACGGGGCCTGTGTGGTGCATGAAGCGTTTAAGGCGGACGGTCTGCGGCAGTTGCGAGCCGAACATCCCGATGCTCAGGTGCTGGTGCATCCGGAGTCGCCACTGGATGTGATCGCTCAGGCGGATTTAGTGGGTTCCACGACCGCGCTGGTTAAGGCGGTCACCGAACTGCCCGCGATGAAATTTATTGTGGCCACCGACAATGGGCTGTTCCACAAGATGAAACTGGCCGCCCCGGAGAAAATCCTGCTGGAAGCGCCGATTGCCGGCAAAGGCGCGACCTGTGTCAGTTGTGCGCATTGTCCGTGGATGGCGATGAATGGCTTGCGCAATCTGGCGCGGGTGCTGGAAGTGGGTGATCACGAAATCAGAATTGACGAAGCGATTCGGGAACGGGCAGCGCTGCCGATTCGCCGGTTGCTGGAGTTTGCGAAGCAACGGCGGCAGGTCATGCTGGGGAATAATGATGCTTGAAATGCCCAGTTCACAGCGGCAGCATTCCTTTTTTTGATTTCGCACCACTACAATGGCAAAGTGATAAAGCGAATTTCATGCCGAAACCGTGGCTTAGTGAAATCAACCGGGTAAAGACGGGTTAACCACGGAGCATGTTTCAATTTGAAATATGAGGTATTTCACCCGTTTCAAATTGAAACACGGCGGGCGGTCAAGCCAAGAGCTGTTTCCGTAAGTAAATTTCCAAAAGGTTTCAAACCCCGGAAATTTCCGCTACTATCCCACGCTTCATCTGACCGCCCCCTGCGGGCGGTCTTTATTTGTATGTATATCAGAATTCCAGAATTCCCAAGAGGTATTCACAGCGTATGGTGACCATCCGTCTGTCCCGTGGCGGCGCTAAAAAGCGCCCCTTCTACACCGTCATTGTGACCGACAGCCGTAACCGGCGCGACGGTCGCTATATTGAACGGCTTGGCTTTTTCAACCCGATTGCCAACGGCAAGGAAGAACGGCTGAGCCTGAACCAGGAGCGTCTGCAATACTGGCTGAACACCGGTGCGCAGACCTCGGAGCGGGTCGCCAGTCTGGCGAAAGAATACGCCCGCAAGCAGCAGGCGGCGGCTTAATCACCCCCGATGTCCGACTGGGTGGTGCTGGGCCGGGTCTCCGGTCTGTTTGGCTTACAAGGTTGGGTGCGGATATTTTCCCATACCGACCCGCGGGAAGGCATCGTTCGCTACAACCCCGTCTTTCTGCTACGGCAGGGTGAATGGCAACCCTTCACGATTGAAACGGGCCGCGCACACGGTGCCGGGGTCGTACTCAAGTTCGTCGGTTGTGAAGACCGCGACCAGGCGGCAGCTCTGATTCAAAGCGACATTGCCGTACCGCGTACCCAGTTACCGCCGTCCAAACCCGGTGAGTATTACTGGACGGACCTGGAAGGCTTGCAGGTCATCACGCTCGACGGTGTGGTGTTGGGGGTGGTTGACCATCTGTTCGCGACGGGCGCTAACGATGTGTTAGTCGTCAAAGGCGAGCGGCCACGGTTACTGCCTTTCGTGAAAGGTCAGGTCGTGGTCGACATCAATCTCGAACAGCGACAGGTACGCGTGGACTGGGATCCGGATTTCTAGTGCGCATCGACGTTGTCACCCTGTTTCCGGAAATGGTGGAGACCCTGCTGCGTTTCGGGGTCACGGGTCGAGCAGTCGAGCGAGGTTTGCTGAACGTCGCCACCTGGAATCCACGCGACGACGCCCATGACCGGCATCGCACCGTGGACGACCGGTCTTATGGTGGTGGTCCGGGGATGGTGATGAAAGTTCAGCCGTTGCGCGATACGTTACGGCGGGCGCGAATGGCGGCGGAACCGGCGGGAAAAACGCTGTACCTCAGTCCCCAGGGGCGACCCTTGAACCAGGATGGCGTGCGGGAGTTGGCGACGGAACCGCGATTGATCCTGCTGGCGGGTCGTTACGAAGGCATCGACGAGCGATTAATCGAAGCCGAAGTCGATGAAGAATGGTCGATAGGCGACTACGTACTCAGCGGCGGCGAACAGGCGGCGTTGGTGATCATCGACGCGATAGCCCGGTTGCTGCCGGGGGCGCTGAATGACCAGGAATCGGCAGAACAGGACTCTTTCATGGACGGTTTGCTGGACTGTCCGCATTACACCCGGCCGGAAGATATTGATGGGCGGCGCGTGCCAACCGTGCTGTTAAGCGGCGATCATGCGGCTATCGCCCGCTGGCGACGACGTGAAGCCCTGGGGCGAACCTGGCGACGCCGGCCTGAACTGTTGGTTCAGCGCGGGCTGGATGCACCGGATCAGGCGCTGCTTAATGAATTTATCCAAGACTATTTAGAGACAATGGGGAATGTCAGCGCGGCTGGCAATCTTTCGGAACAACGTGGAGTGAAGTGTGATGAGTAAACTGGTTGAAGCTTTCGAACGGGAACAGATGACCCGTGAAATCCCCGTATTCAATCCCGGCGATACCGTCGTCGTGCGGGTCAAGGTCAAGGAAGGCAACCGCGAACGCCTGCAGGCTTTTGAAGGTGTCGTGATTGCCAAGCGTAACCGGGGCCTGAACTCCGCGTTCACGGTGCGCAAGATTTCCCATGGTGAAGGCGTCGAGCGCGTCTTCCAAACGCATAGTCCAGCCATTTCCGACATCAGCGTCAAGCGCCGGGGCGATGTGCGCCGCGCCAAGCTGTACTACCTGCGCGGTCTGGAAGGCAAGGCCGCCCGTATCAAGGAAAAGCTGAGCGTTAAAGGCTAAACCTCTCCCATCAGGGGCGGGGGAGCGCTACACATCGCTATTTCACAAGATGCCCTCCCCTTGGTAGGCGAGGGTCGGGGGGTCGAATGATGAGTGATGACCACCGGGTCGCCTGGCTGGATGTTGTCCGGGCGTTGGCAGCGCAAGCCAGTCAGCGGATTCTGGATATTTACGCGACGGCGTTTGATGTCACGGCCAAGGATGACAACAGCCCGTTGACCGCCGCCGATCTGGCCGCGCATCAAACCATCGTCGCCGGTTTACGCCAACTAACGCCAGAACTGCCCATTCTTTCCGAAGAATCCGCAGCTATTCCCTTTGCCGAACGTGCTCAGTGGCGTTGCTACTGGCTGGTGGATCCCTTGGATGGCACCAAGGAATTCATCAAGCGCAACGGCGAATTCACCGTCAACATCGCGCTGATTGAAAATCACGAACCCGTACTGGGCGTCGTGCAGGTTCCCGTGACCGGCCTCTGCTACTTTGCCGCCCGTGGTCATGGCGCGTTCCGGGAACAACCGGGGCAACCGCCGCAGTCGATTTCGACCCAGCCCCTGCAACCGGGTCAACCGATTCGCGTGGTCGGCAGCAAATCGCATGGCGGACCGGGTCTGCAACAGTTCGTCGCTGCCCTGGGGTCGCATCAACTGGTTGCCATTGGCAGTTCGCTCAAATTCTGCCAGGTTGCCGAAGGCGCCGTGGATGTCTATCCCCGCATGGGACCCACCTCGGAATGGGACACCGCGGCGGCTCAGGCGATTGTTGAAGTCGCTGGCGGCCACGTCATCTCGGCGGAAACCGGTCAGCCCTTGCGCTACAACACCCGTGATTCGTTACTGAATCCCTTTTTCATTGCCTATGGCGATGCCAGCCGCGATTGGTTGAGTGCGGTTCCGCGTCGGATAAGCTGATGAATTTAATTGTTTATCAGGCCATTATCGCTGCGCCATTCGCTGGTATAGGTCTGTGCATGGTGGGCGAGGCGGTCAGCGGCCTGTATTACCTGCCGGTAGATATGCCCGAACAGCCGCCAGTAGATGTGATGACCGCACGAGTCGTTGAACAATTTCAAGCCTATTTCCGCGATCCCCGGGCGCCATTCACCGTTCCGCTCGCGGTGACTGGAACCGCTTTTCGGCAACAGGTCTGGACAGCACTGCAAACCATTCCAGTGGGAACCGTGCTGACCTATGGCGAACTGGCGCAACAACTGGGCACTGCGGCACGGGCGATTGGTGGGGCCTGCCGCGCTAATCCGATCCCCATCCTGATTCCCTGCCATCGCGTTGTTGCGCAACACGGTTTGGGGGGATATGCAGGCGCGGTAACCGGCGACCCGCTGGCGATCAAGCGCTGGCTGTTGCAGCATGAAAAGATGTCCCTCACCGTGCCCGCGTAGGTTTTTGTCATAGTTTCGCAGCACTCACGCCGTCCTTACCGCGAAGGCGTCGGGGCAATCGTGCGAATGCTCCGGGAATCTTCTACAATTAACCTCTTATCCCCACCCCGGAGGCTCGCCATGAGCGTACAGACCCTGCATCGTCTGCCCCCTGCTCCTGAACCCCCTTACGACGGTATGCCGGTAACCGAGGAGGCGTATTGGGAACATTACTATCTGGGTCATGACGTTACCTACGAATGGAATAACGGCGTCCTGGAGGAAAAAGGCGTGTCGAACTATGCCACGTTCCTGGTGTTTGATTGGTTCATTCAGTTGCTGACCGAATTCCTCCACACCCAGCCCATCGCTGACCGGGTGGGTCTGGAAATGGGTTTTCGGCTAGCTCTACCGAGCAAAACTGTCATCCGCCGACCCGACTACGGCGTGGTCCGCCATGACAACCCAGCTCCGCTGACGGGGCCAGAGCAGAGTTACCGGGGAATTTTTGACCTGTGCATCGAAGGGGTTTCGACCTCCAGCAAGGCCGAGCAGGAACGGGATACCGTGGTCAAGAAGAGCGAATATGCCGCCGGGGGCGTCCAGGAATATTACCTGCTGCACGAGACCGCCGCGCTGCGGCAATTCTATCGGCGCACGGCACGCGGGGTTTATGCACCGCTGCCGGTGGGTCCAGGGCGGATTGTGCGCTCGGAAGTGCTTCCCGGATTCCGCTGGCGGCTCGACGACCTGGAGCGTCGTCCGCCGCTGGAAACACTGATCGCCGATCCGGTCTATCAGGATTTTGTGTGGGTCAACTACCAGCAGGAACGAACCCGTGCTGATCAGGCGCAGGCGCAGGTTGTCCAAGAGCGCCTCCGTGCTGATCAGGCTCAGGCACGGGTTGTCCAGGAGCGCATCTGCGCCGAGCAGGCTCAGGCGCAGGTTATCCACGAACGGATCCGCGCCGAGCAGGAACGAACCCGTGCCGAGCAGTTGGCGGCCCGCCTGCGACAGTTGGGCATTGACCCGGACGCCGTCACCGCGAATTAAGGCCACTCGCAAAAAATAGTCCCATACCTTTCCAAACCTGGCCACGGAAAAACACGGAAAAACACGGAAAAACACGGAAGATTCTTTTTTCCGTGTCTTCCGTGTCTTTCCGTGGCGCGATCCTCATCCGCGGTCAAAGCCATTTGCGAGTTGCCTAAGGCCACTCGCAAACGGGACACGCTAATGGGCGGCTGTCCACCACTGGCAGAACCGGTTCAGGCCGTCTTGCATCTACGGGGCATCTTGAAATTCAGCGGTCTATCCACATATCCGCTCCTGGCATAAAAACATTACTCAGGAGGCCGTTCCCCATGACCGTCGAAGCCCATAAGGAAACCCTTGGTTTTCAGGCCGAGGTGCAGCAACTGTTGCGCCTGGTCGCACATTCCCTGTATTCCCACAAAGAAGTGTTCCTCCGCGAACTGATCTCCAACGCCTCCGACGCCTGCGACAAACTGCGCTTTGAAGCGCTGACCGATGGCGCGTTGTATGAGAACGATTCCGAACTGAAAATACGCATCCGCTTCGACACAGATGCGCGCACGATTACCGTCTCCGACAACGGTATCGGCATGGATCGGCAGGAAGTGATCGATAACATTGGCACCATCGCCCGATCCGGCACCCGCCAGTTCATGCAGAAGCTGACCGGTGATCAGACCAAAGATACAAATTTAATCGGCCAGTTCGGCGTCGGTTTTTATTCAAGCTTCATCGTCGCGGACAAGGTCACGCTGCACACCCGCCGCGCCGGCATGGCTCCAGAACATGGCGTGCTCTGGGAATCCACTGGAGAGGGCGAATACACCCTAGAAACGGTTGAGAAAGCCGACCGTGGCACCGAGGTCACGCTCCATCTCAATGAGGAGCAGAGCGACCTGCTGAACGAGTGGCAATTGCGCTCCATCATCACCAAGTATTCCGATCACATCACGTTACCCGTGCTGATGCCGGTACAGAAATACAGCGAGGACAAGGACGCCCCGCCGACTTTTGAAGAAGAGCGGATCAATCAGGCGGCAGCGTTGTGGGCGCGATCCAAACAAGACATCAAGGACGAGGAATACAAGGAGTTCTACAAGCACGTTGGCCATGATTACGAGGAACCGCTGGCCTGGACCCATCACCGGGTGGAAGGCAAGCTGGAATACACCTCGCTGCTGTTCATTCCCGCCCGCGCCCCGTTCGATATGTGGG
>JAIFNF010000084.1 GCA_020047885.1 Gammaproteobacteria bacterium
AAGCCGCCGGTCATGCCCGCGCCGAAATTCACCCCGGTTTCTCCCAGCACCACCACCACACCGCCGGTCATGTATTCGCAGCCGTGATCGCCCACGCCTTCCACAATGGCCAGCGCCCCGGAATTGCGCACCGCGAAGCGTTCGCCGGCCGTGCCGGCCGCGTACAACACACCACCGGTCGCCCCATACAGGCAGGTATTCCCCATAATCGGCGTCTGCTGGCTGACAAAGGTGCTGTGGCGTGGTGGATAGATGACCAGTTTGCCGCCGGCCATGCCCTTGCCGACATAGTCGTTGGCGTCACCTTCCAGATAAAGGTGCAACCCGCCCGCGTTCCACACCCCGAAACTTTGTCCGGCCGTGCCATTCAACCGTAGCTTGATCGGCGCGTGTTCCATGCCCAGGTCGCCATACCTGCGGGCAATTTCCCCGGACAGCCGCGCCCCGATGGAGCGGTGAATATTTTTGACCGTGTAGTAGAACGTGCCGCCGGTTTTCGCGGTAATCGCGGGCAGAGCATTGCGCACCATTTGTTCAGCCAGTTCGCCCTTGTCAAACGGTTCATTGCGCGGCTCGACGCAGAATTGCGGATGCTTCAGCATGAGTCCGGCATCGGAGAGCAGTGGCGTCAGATCGAGATGACCGTGCTTGGCGGTTTCGCCGGGTAAAATCTCCAGCAGGTCGGTGCGGCCAATCAGCTCCTCGAACTTGCGCACGCCCAGACTTGCCATGATGTCCCGGGTTTCCATGGCGACAAAACGGAAGTAGTTCATCACCTTGTCCGCTGTTCCCCGGAAGTGGTTCATGCGCAACACGTTATTTTGCGTGGCGACTCCGGTGGCGCAGTTGTTCAGATGACAAATCCGCAGATATTTACAGCCCAGCGCCACCATCGGCGCGGTGCCGAAGCCGAAACTTTCCGCGCCCAGCAACGCCGCCTTGATCACGTCCAGGCCGGTTTTCAGCCCCCCATCGGTTTGCAACCGCACTTTATCGCGCAGACGGTTCATGCGCAGGGTTTGATGGGTTTCGCTCAGGCCCAGCTCCCAGGGGGAACCGGCGTATTTGACTGAAGTGAGTGGCGAAGCCCCCGTGCCGCCGTCGTAGCCGGCAATGGTGATGAGATCGGCATACGCCTTGGCGACGCCGGCCGCGATGGTGCCCACTCCGGCTTCCGCCACCAGCTTCACCGACACCAGCGCCTGCGGATTGACCTGCTTGAGATCGAAAATCAGTTGCGCCAGGTCTTCAATGGAATAAATGTCATGGTGCGGCGGCGGGGAAATCAGCGCCACGCCGGGTTTGGAGAAGCGCAGCCGGGCGATGGTGGCGTTGACCTTGTCGCCGGGCAACTGGCCGCCTTCACCGGGTTTAGCACCCTGGGCGACCTTGATTTGCAATACCTCGGCATTCACCAGATAGGCCGGGGTGACGCCAAAGCGCCCGGACGCCACCTGCTTGATCTTGGAACTTTTCTCGGTGCCGTAACGCGCCGGATCTTCACCGCCCTCGCCGGAATTGGAGCGCCCGCCGAGCCGGTTCATCGCCATGGCCAGCGCTTCGTGCGCTTCTGGAGAGAGTGCGCCCAGCGACATTCCAGCGGAGTCGAAACGCGGCAGGATGGCGGCAATCGGCTCGACCTCCTCCAGTGGAATCGGCGCACCCAGCGGTTTCAACCGGAACAAGTCGCGCAGGGTGGCTACCGGACGCTCGTTGACCAGTCGGGCGTATTCCTGGTAATCGGTGTAATCGCCGCTACCGACCGCCTGTTGCAGGGCGTACACCACGTCCGGGTTGTAGGCGTGGTACTCACCACCATGCATGTATTTGAGCAATCCCCCGGCGTCAATCGCCTGCCGCCGCTTCCAGGCCTGTTCCGCCAGGCGCTGCTGTTCCGCTTCCAGATCCGCGAATCGTGCGCCCTGAATCCGGCTCACGGTGTCCTTGAAGCACAGTTCCACGACGTCATCATGCAGACCGACGATCTCGAACAGTTGCGCGCCGCGATAGCTGTTGATGGTGGAAATGCCCATCTTGGAGATGATCTTGTACAGACCCTTGTTGATGCCCTTGAGATAATTCTCCATCACGGTCACGATCTCGCGCCCGTGCATTTCCCCGGCGCGAATCATGTCCTGCAAAACCGTGTAGGCCAGCCAGGGATGCACTAAAGTAGCGCCATAAGCGATTAACGTCCCAATTTGGTGCGGATCGCGGGCGGTGCCGGTTTCGACAATCAGATTGGCGTCGCAGCGCAGACCATCACGCACCAATCGGTGATGCACCGCGCCGGTCGCCAGCAGGGCGTGAATGGGCAAGCGGTCGGCGGAGATAGCGCGATCCGACAGCACCAGCAACACCGTGCCGCCGCGCACCGCGGCAACCGCTTCAGCGCAGATCCGCTCAATCGCCGCCTGCAAGCCCTCCTCTTTCGGATAGTGGAGATCCAGGCGATGATGTGGATAGTTCCCGCCCGGATTCGTCAGCAACGCCTGGAAACGCCCCTCGGTCAACACCGGCGAGTTAGCGGTCAGGCGCGGCGCGTAGGCGGGACTTTCCTCAAACAGGTTGCATTCCACGCCCATGCAAGTTTCCAGCGACATCACTACCGACTCGCGCAACGGGTCAATCGGTGGGTTGGTGACCTGGGCGAACTGCTGGCGGAAGTAGTCATAGAGCGACCGGGGTCGTTCGGAGAGTACGGCAAACGGCGTATCGTCGCCCATCGAGCCAATCGCTTCCTGCCCGGCCTCGCCCAGCACTCGCAGGATCTGATCGCGTTCCTCGAAAGTCACGCCGAACAGTTTTTGCGCGGAATTCAGCATTTCCGGAGTCAGTGGCGCTGGTTCCGGTTCGTCCCGGTACAGCGAACGCAAGCGCTGTACATTGCCACGCAGCCAGCGCCGATAGGGATGGCGACTCTTCAAATCGTTGTCGATGTCCAACGGTGTCAGCAACTGGCCGGTTTCGACATCGACCGCCAGCATCTCCCCCGGCTTCATCCGACCCTTGGCGACGACCTGTTCCGGGGCGTAGTCATACACGCCGATTTCCGAAGCAATGGTGATATGCCGATCAGCGGTAATCACATAGCGAGCCGGGCGCAGACCATTCCGATCCAGGACACAACCGGCGTAGCGGCCATCCGTTAGCACGATACCGGCGGGACCATCCCACGGCTCCAGATGCATGGAGTTGTATTCGTAGAACGACCGTAAATCCGGGTCCATGTGTTCCACATTCTGCCAGGCTGGCGGAATCAGCAGGCGCATGGCGCGGAAAATGTCCATGCCGCCCATCACCAGCAGTTCCAGCATATTGTCCAGACTGCTGGAGTCGGAGCCATGCAGATTGACCAGTGGGCGAATTTCGGCCATGTCCGGCAGCAGTGGCGAGGAGAAAATATGACTGCGGGCTTCGGTCCAGTGGCGATTGCCGCAAATGGTGTTGATTTCGCCGTTATGCGCCAGGTAGCGGAACGGTTGCGCCAGCCACCACTGCGGCAGGGTGTTCGTGGAAAAGCGCTGATGAAACAGGCAGATTGAGGATTCCAGCGCGGGATCGTGGAGATCAGGATAAAACACCGGCAGGTTGGCCGGCATCACCAGCCCTTTGTAACTGATCACCCGCCCTGACAGGGAGAGCATGTAGTAAACCGGATCGCGTTGACGAATGTGCAGATTAGCGCGGCGACGGGCCACGAACAGATGGCGTTCCAGCGCGTCGGCGGACATCGTCGGGGGCGGCGTGACAAAGATTTGGGCGATGGCGGGCAGCGTGTTGCGGGACTCCTGCCCGCAAGCGTCAGGATTGGTCGGAACGGTGCGCCAACCGGCCACGGTCAGCCCCTCCTTCTCCAGTTCCGCCTGCAAATCCGCACGGGCGGCCGCGGCCAGCGCCGGGTCATGGTTGAGAAACACCATCCCCACTCCGTACTGCTCGCCCAGTGAAATACCGGTTTCGGCGGCGACCCGACGCAGGAAGGCGTCCGGTTTGCGCATCAACAACCCGCAGCCGTCACCCGATTTCCCGTCGGCAGCAACCGCGCCACGATGGGTCAGGCGAGCCAGGGCGTTAATGGAAGTTTGCACCAGCCAGTGACTGGGCTGATTATCCATCTGCGCGATCAGGCCAAAACCGCAACTGTCGTGCTCGAATTCCGGCCGGTACAGACCCCGCGTCTGGGGAGGGGAGGAAAATGTAGACATCAGAATGACTCTTTTCAAATGAGAGGCGTTCTTGGGTCATAAGCAAATAACAGGCCTTATTCGTGATCAACGCGCCTAGCCCGGCTGATGGCTCTGTTGGAAACTGCGGGTCATTGATTGAAAAGTCATTTTTGCGGATTTATCGGTGATGCTGCGAGGTGGGTCAAGGCGTTGGGCATCGCCGGGTCGGCACAATCGATGCGCCAGAATGAAGCAAGCGCTACCTCATTTTGAGTTCATACCCAGTTTTCGATCCGAAGGCCCTTAACACGTGAAAACTCCGAGCCATTATTCGTCACCAGCATAGCGCCAAGCGCCACAGCCTGGGCGGCAATGAGGGTATCGAGTGCGCCAATCGGTTGACCGCGTTTTTCGAGATCGGCGCGAATTTCTGCGTAATACCAGAAAACATCTGCATCAAAGGCCACGATTTCCAGTGGCGCAAGGAATTTTTCGAGAGCAAGGCGATTTTTTGAGGAGCCGCTTTTCGCAACGCCATAAGCCAATTCCGCTGCCGTGATTACGGAGATTCCAATATCACCGATTGATTCACGACGGAATCTTTCCAGGACGTGCGCTGGCCTGGCATTGATAATGTAGATACAGATGTTGGTATCCAGCAGGTATTTCATCAGAGGATGGGCGGTCGAAATTGGGTTTCAGGCTGCGCACGTTCGATTGCAAAACCCGGTTCAAACTCGGATAGCGCCTCTTCCAGCAAACGCCAAGGATCGCTCATCGGCAATAACAGGACGCCGTTGCCCAGTCGTTTGACAATCACTTCTTTGCCATCGAAACGATAGGTTTTGGGTAGACGCACGGCCTGGCTGCGTCCAGACATGAAGAGTTTGGCGGTGTCCATGGCGATTCCTCAATTCCTCAATAAAGATAATGACTGTATGATAGCTATCATTATGACTGATCCCAAAGCTCCGGATGGCGAATGTGTGATCTTTCCACCGACGCAGGCCGAAGAGTCCAATCAACTTATTGATTTTTTAAATAAATTTTCCGAGGATACATCATGATCGAAGTACAGGGTTCAACTGCGCGTAACCCCGATCTGGACTGGAGTCAGGTTCGGGAAACGATACTCATGCTGGCGCTGGCCGTCGCGCAAATCGACATATCGATGCGCGACAGCGATGGTTCTGTGGAGGTGCTCAGCAACTCCTTCACCTCGATGGTCGGGCAGGTCAAGATGATCGAAAGAATCGCCGCGACCCTGCCCGATACCCCGGAAGGTATGGAAGCTAAAACGGCGATGATCGAGAGTTGCGCGGCGATCAGCGACAAGATGCATTCAGCGATAGTAGCCTTTCAGTTTTACGACAAGCTGACCCAGCGCCTGAGTCACGTCACCTCCAGTCTGGGCGCGCTGGCCGATCTGGTGTCCGATGTGCGGCGGCTGTACAACCCGTATGAATGGATGGGGATGCAGGAGAAAATCAAGTCCCGCTACACCATGGAAGAAGAACGATTGATGTTCGATGCCATGATGGAAGGCAAGAGCGTCAAACAGGCGCTGGGGATTTATGTACGGGCGATGGAGGAGAAGAAACTGAAGATAGCGGATGGTGATGAAGAAGAAGATATCGAGCTGTTTTAGCCGAGGGCTTGCACCGCCCAGCGCGTGCGCTGTTCCCGCATGGGGCACATCGCCCGGCGTGGGATGCTGTTAAAATACCGCCTTTCCCGATGATCGCCCGACCTTCTTATTCCCCTCCTTGGCTAAGGAGGGGTGGCGTGAAGCGACGGGGTGGTTCGGGATGTCGGCTACTCAAGATAACCCTATTCGGGCGCTTTGCCGCGCCTCCATCCGCCAGCAGGAGTTTCCATTGATGACGACCACCATTCGCCAGGATGACTTTATCCAGAGCATTGCGGACGCTTTTCAATACATCAGCTATTACCATCCCGTCGATTACATCAAAGCCCTGGCGGCGGCTTATGAGCGGGAGGAATCGCCAGCCGCCAAGGACGCTATTGCGCAAATTCTGATCAATTCGCGGATGTGCGCCGAGGGCCATCGCCCGATTTGTCAGGATACCGGCATCGCGCTGGTGTTCCTGAAAGTGGGCATGGACGTGCACTGGGATGCGACCCTGAGCGTTCAGGAGATGGTCGACGAGGGCGTGCGCCGCGCCTATCTGAATCCCGATAACAAGCTGCGCGCTTCGGTGCTCCTCGATCCCGCCGGCGCCCGCAAGAATTCCAAGGACAATACCCCGGCCGTGGTGCATTACGAAATCGTCGCCGGTCATCATCTTGAAGTCATCTGCGCGGCCAAGGGCGGTGGTTCCGAGGCCAAGTCCAAGTTCGCCATGCTCAATCCCTCGGATGATCTGGTGGACTGGGTGCTGAAGACCGTGCCATTGATGGGCGCCGGTTGGTGTCCGCCGGGGATTCTCGGCGTCGGCATCGGCGGCACCCCGGAGAAGGCGTTCATGCTGGCCAAGGAATCGCTGATGGCGCCGGTCGATATTCAGGAGTTGATCGCCCGGGGGCCGCAGAACCGTGCCGAAGAGTTGCGCATTGAACTGTATGAGAAGGTCAACGCACTGGGGATTGGCGCACAGGGTCTGGGCGGTTTGACCACCGTGCTGGATGTGAAGGTGCTGGATTATCCAACTCATGCCGCCAATCTGCCGATTGCGATGGTGCCCAATTGCGCAGCCACCCGCCACGTCCATTTCCATCTCGACGGTACGGGGCCGGCTCAACTGGAGCCGCCCAGTCTGGACGATTGGCCGAAACTGACCTACGCGCCGAGCAATGCCCGGCGGGTGGATTTGGGCAATGTGACCCGCGCTGAGGTGGCGAACTGGAAGCCCGGCGAGGTGCTGTTGCTGAACGGCAAGTTGCTGACCGGACGCGACGCCGCCCACAAGCGCATGACCGACATGCTCAACGCCGGCCAGAAGTTGCCGGTCGATTTCACCGACCGCTTCATTTACTACGTCGGCCCGGTCGATCCGATCCGTGATGAAGTCGTGGGTCCCGCTGGCCCAACCACGGCGACCCGCATGGACAAATTCACCCGGCAGATGCTGGAACAGACCGGCCTGCTGGGCATGGTCGGCAAGTCGGAGCGCGGCCAGATTGCGATTGACGCGATTAAGGACAACCAGGCGGTTTATCTGATGGCGGTCGGCGGCGCGGCCTATCTGGTGTCCAAGGCGATCAAGGCCGCGCGAGTGCTGGCGTTCGAGGATCTGGGCATGGAGGCGATCTATGAATTCGAGGTCAAGGATATGCCGGTGACGGTTGCGGTGGACGCCAAGGGATCCAGCGTCCACAAGACCGGGCCGAAGGAATGGCAAGCGCGGATCGGCAAGATTCCCGTGTTAGAAGCCGCCTAGCCCTCACCCCCAACCCCTCTTCCACCGGGAGAGGGGCGTTTTTGTGTAGACCGGATCGAGAGCACAATCCCGTGGGCGATAGCGAAAAAAATCAGCCGGTTCACATCAAACAGTTTCGGCAAATCCTGTTGTGGCCGTTGCAGTTGATGCCGTTTCAGAGTTCCCAAATCCAGAAGCACTGGGAGTTGTTGAAACTAGCCCCGGATAATCCCTGGGTGGAATTGACCGACGAATTTCCCAGCGATCCGCGTGAATTCAAAGAACGGCATTACGCTGAGTTCATCACCTTCCTGCCTTATGTGCAGCGCTTCCTCTACGGCGAGGGCAGTGGGCGCGGGGTGGGCGATGCAGTGGGCTACGGGGATTCGCCGATTAAGGTGTTTCGCCGCGAAGATGTCGTCCGGGCGCGGGTAACGTTCAGCCGGGGTGAAATGCCGGTTATTTTCGACATCGCCCATATCGACCTGTATTTTTTCTTCGATCTCGATATCGCCATTCTGGTGGTGGAGCTTTACGCCGAGGATCTGAGTCTGGCGCAGGCTCAGGATGCGTTGTTCCGGTTCGGGCGAGCCTATCCGCCGGATTGGGAACCGAGTGGACAGGGCGGCCGCTGTTTCAGCAAGGTGGAATGGTTGTCGCTGGGCGGGGAAATATTGGCGGCATCCGATTACGAGAACCGGGAGAAATTTCTCAGCTTTGTTTGCCAACACCGTACCCCGCGTTTGGCCGCGCACTGGGAATATCTGTTACAGCCGATGGTGCTGCATTTTTCCGATCAGAAGGGACCACTGCGCTATCGGCAGATTGAATATCACCGGATGCCGGTCATGGGCTATCTGGCGGTCGACGATTTACGCCGGTTAACCCGCGGCGATTATGTCCGGTTGGGACTGGTGGCCGGGCCGGGCGATTCCAAAACGCTACCGTATTCCTCGCAATTCTTGGAGGATTTCGAGAGCCGCTACTGCTACGACCGCTACCGTGAGGATCGTGAGGGTCAGGACTGGATCGACACGCGCACGATCTGCTGTGGCCATGCCTTTGTCTTTGTTGGTAATGCCCGCGACCGTTATTTCACCGACGCCGAAAGCGGTTTGCTCAGTCATTTCCGCCATCAATATTTCCTGCTGTTCCTGATCGCCCACACCCACAAGACCGCGCTGCTGATGCTGTCCGACCGGTTGGTGGTGGCGTTGAGTCAACTGGAAATCGGCCATGTGGAGTCGGTCAAGCATTTTAAGCGGGAAATTCGCCACACCATGGAAATCTTCCTGCGCTTTACCCATCGCTACTGGTTCCACGAAATTACCAACCAGATGCAGATTAAAGACCTGTATCAGATGTGCGTCCGGCATCTGGACACGCCGCGCCTGTTCAATGAAGTGCGGCAATCGGTCTATGACATGCACCAGTATCTGGATAGCGATGGACTACGGCGGCAGGCTAATACGGTGGTACGGCTGACCGTAGTGACCACTTTTGGCATGATTGGCACGATTACCACCGGTATTCTGGGGATGAACGTGTTTGATGAGGCGGGCGAACCGGGTTGGTATCGCCTGGCGCTGTTCGCGTTCATGTTTGCGCTGGCCTCGGCGTTGACCCTGTACACCATCAATAAATCCAAAGCGCTGTCGGATTTCCTGGAGACGATGGCCGATGAACACAAGAGCCTTGGACGGAAACTGTCGGCGCTGGTCAAGGCCTGGTGGTTGCGGCGCGATCAACCTCGCCCCTGATGGTTTTTCATTAGCGGATCAAGTGGATACGCTGACCTTGTGGACTGATCTGTTCGGCGCTGGAGGTACGCTCAGCGATGGTCGGCCGATGGGATCACCGGTCGAAGATCACCAGCCAGCCGGCTCCAAGCCTGCCTCGAGCCCGAGTCCGGTCAGATAGCTATTCAGGTTGTGTATTTAATTGTGACGTTTCAGGGCAAAGTTGGTGATTGTTTGTTCAGTAGTTAGTCTTCATTTTTTAGAAATTGTGTCAAAAAAATAAACATTTGAATTTTTTGTGCAGGTTGCTATGCTAAATATTGTTAGGTATCCTGCTTTAGTGAAAGTAGGCGGGATTTGAAAAAACCATTATTTAGGAGATGCGTTTATGCTGTATCGCAATATTGCCCCTCGCACCATCAATCCCAAGTTAACCGCCCTGGTAGCGAGTAGTATCATGCTCGTCGGCTGTGCTACACCCCTAACGCGTGAAGAACGGATTGGTCCCGATGATGGTTCTGATATCTGTCGCCCAAATGTAGTGGCGCTTGACTCTACCGGTAACTTCTTTGCTGAAGATATGCTCAAGGGTGCGGTTGCGGGGGCAGCAACGGGTGGACTTCTCGCCGCACTTACAGGAGGATCGGGTAAAGATATTGCCAAGGCTGTAGCCATAGGCGGCGTTGTTGGGGCTATTGGCGGCTACTACAAAAGTCGTATGGATCAAGGTCGTGATCAGGGTGTTTTGGCGATTAGTAAAGACCTGTCCCGGGAAGGCGAAGAACTGGATAAGGCTAACACTGCAGTTAATGCACTGGTGGCTTGCCGTGTGACGCAACGTGATCAAATTCGTGTCGACTACGCAGCTAAACGGATTTCCCGGGGTGAAGCACAGGCTCGTTGGGGTAAGCTTCAGGAACAGGTTAAGCGTGATAATAATCTGATGCAGATGGTGGCTGAAAATATCGGTAAGCGTCAGGATGAATACAGATATGCCAACGATCAGGTGGTGGCAGAATTCGATATTTCCAAGTTGACACCAGCCGAACAAAAGGCTGCAAAGAAACGTATGGTTGCCAATGATAAAATGATTGATAATGATTACCAACGGGAGGTGAAAAGAATTGATAAAGACATTTCTAAAACCCGAAAAATGGGTGATAAGAAGTCTTTAGCTTCACTTGAGAAAAAGAAAGAATCACAGAGAATAGTAAAGGATCAGAAAAAAGAAGCTAATCGGAAAACTGGCGGTAATCCTAATGCCGTGCAAGTTGCGTCCAAATTCTCCTCAAACCAAAGCAAGGCCGACACTACGGTTAATACCGCTAAAAATTATCAATCCGAGGTGGCCGTGTCGGATAATGGTTTTGAGAAAACTGAAGCGCACCTTTGGAAAGATCTTCCCAGTTATTTCTACGCAATTAATTCTCAAGGCATTCCCTTGAACATCGGATTTTCTTGGAATTGTACCCGAGATCGCTCTTTGAATTTCTCATAAGCGACAGATCATTCTTCTCGTAGGATAAATAAGAGGGGAGGAGCGAAGTAAATCACTCCTTCTCTTTTTAACAGATCATCCACACTTCGAGAATTTACTTCAAATTTAATCAGGACTAAGCCATGGATTCCCGCAATAGAGAAAAAATTAACACTTCTCAGCAATATCTAATTTTTTCCGGAAGATATTGGCTTCCTGCTGTGTTCCTTGCCGTACTAACAATGTTTTTAAAAAGCTTGGCTAATCCTGCCCTAGCAACAGCAGAATCACCCTACTTGCGTATTGAGGCAGGTGAACACACTGCCATGATCAACCGCATTTCATTAAACCTGGATACAACATCACTGCTTACGGTCTCCGATGATAAAACCGCTCGCTTGTGGAATTTGCCAAGTGGCGAACTTCGGGGAGTGTTGCGCGTTCCTGTTGGAGAGGGTCTCGAAGGTTCTCTTTACGCTGGCGCATTATCCCCTGATGGCAAAACTGCACTTCTTGCTGGCGCCATCACTAATGACGAAAGCACCTTCGCTCTTTATCTTTACGATGCGGCCAGTTTGCGAATGAAAAACCGCCTTTCCAAATTGCCCTCCGAGATCCTGCACCTTGCCTACACCCCGGATGGGGCACGTTTCGCCGCTGCCTTTGGTAGCGCCCGAGGCATCATGGTTTGGGATAGTTCTTCTGGCAAGAAAGTGGCTGAAGATTTCAAATATGGTTCTTCCTGCAACTGGATTACCTTTGCCAATGACGGACGCATGGCCACCAGTAGCGATGACGGGTTTATTCGTATTTACGACTCCCAAATCCAGCTTGTCCATCAAGTAAAAGGGCATGGTGGAGAGCAACCTTACGGCCTGGCCTTTTCCGAGGATGGTCGCCTTCTCGCGGTGGGCTACAAAGATAAAATCAAGGTAAATATCGTCGATACCACCAATGGCAGGGTTGTAAAAAGTCCCAGTATCGATGGATTAGCGGGAGAAAATCTTTCCTCGGTCGCTTGGTCAAGCGGAGATTTATTAGCCGCGGGTGGTGCGGGCAAGGGCGATAAACGTATGATCCGACGTTGGCCGCAAAATGGCGGAAAACCGGTAGATGTGCCGGTCGCGGAAAATACGATTACCAGTTTGGCTACCTTGCCAGATGGCGCATTGCTTTACGCCACTGCCGAACCTTCTTGGGGAATCAGTACTCCCGATGGGCGCTCCCTGGTGCGTCATGACACACCGGTCACCGACTTCCGCAACATTTTTCGCCAGCGCTTCGCCCTTTCTGCCGATGGCTTGACGGTCGAGTGGCAGCTCAATTCCAAACGGGCAGCCCGCTTCAACTTGTCTCAGCAGGAACTGACAATTAATCCCCCTCGCGATGCCGAATTGACCCCGCCAATGATTCATGACGCCCTTTTGCCTGTTGAGCAATGGGAAGGTAGCACAACACCGATTTTCAAAAAAACTCCTATTACCCTGGGTCGTAACGAGATATCCCGCAGTTTGGCTATTGCCCCCGATCATAGTGGATTCGTTTTGGGAACTGATCATTACATTCGCTGGTTTGACGCTCAGGGTGCCGAACAGGTTAAAGTGGATGTGCCAGCGGCAGTTTATGGGGTCAATCTATCCCGGGATGGCCGCTATTTGGTGGCCGCTCTCGCCGATGGCGCTTTGCATTGGTATCGGCTGCACCCGGCTGAAACGAGCCGTCAGGCCAGCATTGAGGAATATGCTGGCCTTTTTCTCAGCGTTGACGGGGTGCGTTGGATCGCATGGACGAAAGAAGGTTTCTTTGCTCACTCTATGAATGGCGGAAAAAATCTGGCGGGCTATCACCTCAATCGGGGCAGTAATAAAACTCCAGAATGGATCGATTTCGGCCAACTCTATCAAAGCTTCTATTCGCCATCGCTGTTAAGCCGTAAGATGATTGGGGGTCACGAAGCTGCGTTGCAAGCCCAATTTGCCCAAGCACAGGAGGTGATTAAAGGGCTTTTTGCTGCGCCAGTCCCAGAGGTGGAATGGGTCGAATACTGTTTACTGGATAAAGCTGATATGGTCACCCGCGCTTTCCGTCGAGTGGAACCTGCTCCGGTTACGACCTCCACAACTGCTATCGTACCTACAACAGCCGCATCAATCGGTACGGGTTCCTGTGTTCCCATCGGAAAAAGCACCACCCGCGCCTTTTCTCGGGCGCAGCAATCCATCCCCACGACTGCTGCTCCAGCGACAACCGCTGCCACTGCTAATGAAGTCAAGCCAGAGGAACCGGTGCTTCAAACAAACGATTTGCCCGCTGGTAAAAGACTGGTACGCTTGCGCTTCAAACTCAAGGAACGGAATGGGGGCATGAGCGAGATTCAACTGCTGCGCAATGGTATTGTCGTGGAAAATGCTAATGCCAAAACACGGGGCTTTTCACGAGCGACTACGCCACCCGTTGCGAATAACGCAGCCACTCCTGCTAAAGAGAATATGACCAAGGAGGGTGAAATCATTCTTGAGCGGGATTTAGAACTGGACGAGGGAACTAACCGTCTGCAAGTGCGGGCTTATGATGGCCATAATAGAGCAAACGGTAAAAGCACCCTTGTAGAACTAGTGGTTCCAGCCGTGACTGTTCCGACTGAAATGGCAACACGGAGCCAAAAACCTACACTGCATATCTTGTCAGTGGGAGTAGATAAATACCGTGAAGCTGGAGTTGTTTTACGTTTCGCGGTCAAAGATGCCCAGGATGTCGCTGCACTGTTAGAGAAAAATATGAGTTTAGACGACTTTGGAAAAGTCTCTATTTCGCGCTTGTATGATGAACAGGCCACTCGACCTGAAATTGAAAAGGCTTTCGATAAAATTGCCAGTCAAATTATCTCTCGGGATGATGTTGTGGTTGTCTATATGGCCGGACACGGAATGAATAATAACAACACTTATTACTTTATTCCGCAGAATTCCCTGACCCATGATTATGTAGAGACATCCATTTCCCAGACGTTGCTTGGCGAAAAATTGGCAAAGATTTCCGACAAGGCTAACAATGTTCTCATTTTCCTCGACTCTTGTCATTCGGGGGCCTATGACGTGAGAAGTGGTGACTTAGATCAACAATCTGAATCACTTTCCAAGGCGCGAGAAAGTTTTGGCGAGTTACTCATGATTGCTGCTGCCGGCGCTGGGGAAGAATCCGCCGATGAGTATGTTACAGCGGATAATAAACGCACAGGTAACGGTCTTTTTGGCTATGCCGTGCTTACTGGCTTGAAGGGAGATGCAGCGGGTCGTCGTGACAAAAAGGTCACCGCGCTCCAAATAGCCAGTTTCGTTTATAATGAAATTATGGATATCCGCAAACAAAACCCCAAATATACCCAGCGCCCGGCGGCAATCCCCCGTGGCAATGATTTGACTCGGTTGGCATTTCCTTTGACTGCCATCAAAGAGTGAATTTATTGCGGTGTGACATAACTACATAATAATTTTGATTAAGGAGAGCCTCATGAAAAAAAACTATTTCTTTGGTTTTTTGAGCACACATCACTTGTCTGGATTGGGAAAGGCTTGTCTCTTTGGGTTGTGCATTCTAAGCATATCCACCCCAGCTAGCGCCACTGATGTCTATGGTCTGGTCATCGGTGTTGATGATTACCAGAATTGGCCAACATTGGATGGAGCGGTAAACGACTCTCAGGATGTTGCCGATGCACTGAATAAAATCGGCGCTAAGCAAGTCATTGTGCTGCAAAATAAAGCAGCAGATCGGGATACTGTTTTCAGTAAGTGGAAATCTCTCACTGCTCAAGCCAAGAAGGACGATATTCTCGTCTTCGCCTATGCCGGTCATGGTTCTCAGGAACCGGAACATGCGGCAAATTCAGAAGCTGATGGCCGAGATGAAAACTTTATTCTGGCGGATTTTGCTGAAAAGGATCGATCCAGTTACCAGCGTATTGTTGACGATGAAATCAATAATTTGTTTCGGGAAACCCCGGGTTTGAAAATTTTATTCGTTGCTGATTCTTGCCATTCCGGAACTATGACCCGTGCTTTTGCTGCACCGAAAAAATTCAAAAGACGTTCGATTCCCCCGATTAATATCCAGAATGATGCTCTCACTGTACTTTATGGTAAAAGTCGCGGAGAAAAAAGCGTTAGTGACAGCACTGGCAAACAAGGAGGCACGGACAGTGAGGTTGCCACCAATGTTTTCGGTTTTAGTGGCGTTCCTGATCACGAAGAAGTCGAAGAGATCATCGATCCTGATACCAAAAAACCCCGTGGCGCCCTGAGTATGGCGTTCGCTAAGGTCTTGCGTTTCGTTGCCAGCAACAACGAGCAAGGGATTTCCAAGGAAAGGCTTCAGCTCCTTATCACAGAAAATGTTCGAATGATCACCGAAGGACGGCAGGCATTACAGGTTGCTGGCAGTATCGATTTTTCCATCCCGATTAATGCCAAGCTACCGCCTGCTAATACAACGGATAAAAAACCGTCAACCGATGACAAAGTAGCGCCATCTACACCGACCCAACAGCCAATAAATTTTACGGTATTCGTCGACAATATTCCCGAGGCAGTTACTGAAAATCAATGGCAACCTGTTCTCGCTCAGGCGAAAACCACCCATGACAGGCAAACTGCTAACGCTATTTGGGATATAGGTAGAGAGAGAATATTCTCCCAACTTGGCGATTTAGTTTATGATGGCCGTCAACCGAAGGTTCAAGAAACCAGAGCTTTCTCTCGAGCGCAGAATAAAACACCGGCTCCATCTGGTGGTGTTGAAATCGCTTACGCCACTAAAGTGTTCGATAAATTGATTGCGGTCGAGCGTATTAAAAAACGTAGTGAGACAGTTAGTCCGACTATGGTGTTGAAACCGAATGATCAACTCCATCGTGTCGGTGAGCCGGTGACCTTGGAAACCAGTAATCAGCAATATCCTTATTTAACCCTCTTCAATGTTGCATCCGATGGTACTATCAACAACCTCTATCCCCTAAAAGAGGGAAGCATCAACGATCCATTGGAGGTTCCAGTTGATAAGTCCTACGCATTGTCTTTTAACGTGGAACCACCGTATGGCAGCGATCATTTTGTAGTGCTTTTCAGCGAGAAGCCCCTAACTGGGTTGCATAAGGAACTGCAAGGCATGAACGGCGGCCAAAATGTCAATCAAATTGAAGCCGCATTGGATCGTCATCTGCAAGGAATCAAGCACCAGATTGGCATACATGGCGTTTTTACTGGATCATGATCCTAATCCAGTGATGGTTTTTGTTTGTAGTCTATTCGTTGCCCACGTCGTTTTGTAAAGAGGAAATCAACTCATGAAGAAAACAAGGCTTTTTGTTGGGACTTTGATCTTTGCTGGTAGTTTGGCTGCTGTTTATGCGGCTGACCCGCCAAAACTTGCGACTGACGCTGTTGGTAAGGACAGCGGTCTTATGAGTAAAAAAGGGCAGGAGTCTCCAAATGATGCGGGCTTGAAGGAATTTGCCATGGCTCAGCAACTGGTTCGTTACGGCATCTCACGCAATGACCCGCTGTTTTTAATTTCAGCCGCCAAGATTATGAAGCAAAACCCTCCGAAAACCGAAGCGCGTTCTAAAACAACTGAGGGGGGCGATGCTGCGGATGATGAAAAGGCAAAAACTGACGAAGATTTATCAACCCCAGAAAATGTGCTTGCCAAGGCAAAAGAGATGGCCAGTGGCAAGCCAGAGACACTCGCGATGGTGGATAGTGTTGCTTCCTACACTCCACCTAAAACTAGGGGCCGCGTCGGTGGACCTGGAAAAACTCACGATCGAGTCAGGAGAGGAGGTGTAGATCTCTATTCATTACGGTTTGTAGGCGGGCAATTAGCACAAGTTGCAGTCATTGGCGATGGCGATACTGACTTGGACTGTGCTGTTATTGACCAACACCGCAATGTGGTCGTCACCGACACTGATTATTCCGACGAGTGCGCTCTATCCTGGACTCCGGATGAAACTGCCAATTTCGTTGTTGTTATCAAAAACCAAGGTCGTGTTTCCAACCGCTACGTCCTGTTGACAAACTAATCGCCACTCCTGCAAAATACAGGAGATACGCAGGTTTTTAGACAGTTGGTGCGCTCCACATAGACTCTATACTATGTGTCCTGTTAAACTCGAATTAACCCAGTCATGTCAAACGAGAGGAGTAGATTATGAAAGTCGCACTCAGGCAATTTTTTGTGCTGGTTGCCACCATCCTTATTCTGCCGGCTGCCGTTAATTTGGCCGTCGCTGGTGAAAATAGCCCCAACGATAATGCGAAGACTGAAATTGATACCGATCAGGCAGCAGGATGGGCCAAATTCGCCAGCGAAATCGCACAATATGGCAAAGCTCAGCAGGATCCCATCGCTTTGATCTCTGCGGCTCGTATGCTGAAGGAAAGCCGCATTAAGGAGGTCATTACCATTGCCGATAAGGCGTCCGATAATGCGTCTACCGCACCCGCTTCGACCCGGCCAGCCGCTGATGCCATAAAGGAATGGTTGGACGAGGCACGCAAGATTGCTGAGACATCGGATAAAAACAAAACCGAGATCTTGGCTCTTGCTGATGAAGTGGGCAAAAAGACTAGGGGTTACTATACCCGGCATTATTACTACCGTTACCACCCAACGTGTCACTAGCAACCTTGTTTTATGTAAGTTTCAATTCGTTGAAACGAGTTTTACAAGGGATCCTCTGAGACGACTCGGCGTGGTGTGTGATCTGCATCGCGCCGTTTTTTTCACCTCCATCTATTCCTCTCTCTACTGATTTGTTTTTCATCATCAATTTTTAGGCGACCCTGTTGATCAAAAGCTGGCAGGTTCCGAAATGCTCGGTTTTCGAAAAAATAGGTGATGGGTTCGGTTGCCGTATCAATCCCGTATAAGAAGCGATGACGCAAAGACTCTAAACTCTCGCCGAGACGGCGCAGTCTCACATCAATAAATCCCCCTACCCAAGGTTCCCAAAGAAAGGCCTGCCATTCATTGACCAGGAGTTCCTGATTGGTCACGTCATAGCGAAAATTAGCAAACTCCTCCTCAAAAACTTTTTGTACCTTATCATCCAATTTAGCCCATGCTTGTTCGCAATAACTGCGATAGCGAGCATTAGTAAAAAACTCGCCATGACTGAGTTCATGGCGTAACGTAAACCACCAACTCTCCAGATCGAGTTTTCCAGAGCCTTTACCAGAAGCGGGTATAGTAACCAACACCTTCTCTGGATTTGCTGCCCCCCATGAGTTTTCCGCCAGCACCACGAAAAAACTGTGATACTGTAACAGGGCGAATAAGGTACGCTCCTCTTGGTTGAGCGCCACGCGATCCTGTTTTGCCAAGGTAAAAAAGCGCGCCAGATCTTGTGCCCGGTAGTCGTGTCCAAGGAAAAATGTTTCGGCTCGTTTTCCACCGGCTGTTACCAACGCCAGCAACTCCTGGTCATCCAGCACCCGGTGATTGGGAGCATCCCGTTTTTCCACCAAAGCAGCGATTCGATTCATCGCAGCAGACTGCCGCGTTAGATTGGGAAACTGCAACACCAATACCAGGGGTTGTTCCAGGGGACGAAACAAGCGATATCCATCATTGCGCTGTTTGAACAACTCCGCTAGCGGTCGCACCATGACCTCAGTCTGCGCCCAAGGGGCTATCACCTCGTTTCCGGTCACATCAACTGCGAATGACCACAGCAAAATCCCCACTATTCCCCAGCTACGCAGCCATCTCTCAGATCGCTTCTCAACCATTGACGGACACCTGATATCTCCAAAGTGAACCATAACTTTAGCTCAGTTTGCCACCAATTCAGCTAAAGTTCGGTAAAATTGGGCAGATGGCAACGGCGGGGAATCAAAATCAGCATCGAGTTCAGTTGTACCAAGCACAATGCAGATCCTCTCGACACCAGCCCCACCCATCAGATTTTCGTCAAAAATGCGGGCAAACCCTTCCGCCTGTGTATAATGGCGCGCTTTAAACTGGTACTCAGCGACCGTCCCCGCACCGGTTTTGACCGTGAATGCCACGCGGGGCAAGGCCAGAACTCAACGAGGAATCCCGATGGAAAGCATCCTGAATAGCCTGATCTCTACCGCCTCTGCCCAGACTGCCGGGGGAGCCGGTGCCGAGATGGGTATGCTGAACCTGCTGTTTCCGATCATTCTGATTGGTGCCTTCTACTTCTTGCTGATCCGCCCGCAAACCAAGCGCGCCAAAGAACACAAGCAGATGGTTGAAACGCTCAAGAAGGGCGACGAAGTCGTGAGCGGCGGCGGCATCCTGGGCCGGATCACCGACATCGGTGAAAACTTCGTGCAACTGGAAATCGCTGAAAACGTCCAGATTCGCATCCAGAAGCAGGCCATCAGTACGCTGATGCCCAAGGGTTCCTACAAAGGCAACCTCTAGCCCTTCGCCATCCACCACTGACCCCGCCGTTCCATGTCCAATCCCTATACCCTGAATCAGTACCCCTGGTGGAAATACCTGCTGATCGGCCTGATCATGCTCTGGGGTTTGATCTTTGCTTTGCCTAATCTGTTTGGCGAAGACCCGGCCGTGCAGATTTCCGGCGCCCGCACCAATATTGCCATTGACTCGGCTTTCGAGACCCGCATTGCCGGCCTGCTGGAGGCGGAAAAACTGCCCCCCAAGCGGGTGGAACTGGCCGAGGGCCGCTTGCTGATCCGTTTCCCTGACCCCGAAGCGCAACTCAAAGCTGCGGATATCCTCCGGGATCGGCTGGGCCGCGACTACATCGTCGCCCTCAATCTGGCGTCCGCCGCGCCGGGCTTTCTACGCGCCATCGGCCTGAATCCCATGTACCTCGGCCTCGATCTGCGCGGCGGGGTGCATTTCCTGATGCAGGTCGACATGGACGCCACGATCAAGCAGGTCGAGGACAGCTATGTTGAGGAAATCCGCAATCAGTTGCGCACCGAAAAAATCCTTTACAGCACGGTGGGTCGGGCGGCCGGCGGCGGGGTGCAGGTAGAATTCAAAGACGAAGCCGAACGTAACAAGGCGGCCCAAGCGCTGCGCAAAAATCTGTCAAATCTCCAGCAAGACGAACCGGGACCGCTCAGTTTGAAGCTGACCCTGAACGCGCCGGAGATTAAGGAAAAGCTGGACTTTGCCCTGCAACAGAACATCACGACCTTGCGCAACCGCGTCAATGAACTGGGCGTCGCCGAACCGATTATTCAGCAGCAGGGCACCGACCGTATCGTCGTGCAACTCCCTGGCGTCCAGGACACCGCCCGCGCCAAGGAAATTCTCGGTGCGACCGCGACCCTGGAATTCCGGCTGGCCGATGAAGAAAATGACTGGTATCAGGCCGCTTCGACTAATCGCATTCCGCTGAATTCCCGCCTGTACAAGGATCGCGAGGGTCGCCCGGTGTTGCTGCAAAAGCGGGTGATGCTCACCGGCGATTCCATCGTTGACGCCTCCTCCGGTCTGGATCAGCAAAGCGGCAGTCCCGCGGTTTACGTCAGCCTGGATGGCAAAGGCGCCAAGCGCTTTGAAGATGCGACCAAGGACAATATCGGCAAACGCATGGGCGTGGTGTTCATCGAGAACAAGACCGAAACCAAGCGGGTCGATGGCGAATTGAAGAAGACCGCCTTCACCATCGAAGAAGTCATCAATGTCGCCACTATCCGCGACCGGCTAGGTCGGCGCTTCCAGATCACCGGTCTGGACAGTTCCCGCGAAGCCCGCGATTTAGCCTTGCTGCTGAGAGCGGGGGCGCTGGCCAGTCCGATTGAGATCATCGAAGAGCGCACGGTCGGTCCCAGCGCGGGTAAGGAAAATATCGCCCAGGGCTTCCGCGCCGCCGCGATCTCGCTGTTGGCCATCGCTGGGTTTATGACCTGGCGCTACAAGCGCTTCGGCTTGATCGCTACCGCTGCATTGGCTGCTAATGTCGTACTGCTTATCGCTGCGCTATCGCTGCTCCAGGCCACACTCACTTTGCCGGGTATTGCCGGCATCGTGCTCACCATGGGTATGGCGGTGGATGCCAACGTACTGATCTACGAACGCATCCGCGAAGAACTGCGTAATGGCAACAGCCCCCAGGCCGCCATTCACGCAGGCTTCGACCGCGCCTTTGACACGATCATCGACTCCAACCTGACCACGTTAATTGCGGCGATCATGCTTTTCGGCTTCGGCACTGGCCCAATCAAGGGCTTCGCGATCACGCTCAGTATCGGCATCCTGACCTCGATGTTCACCGCGGTCACCGGTTCACGGGCGCTGGTCAATCTCCTTTATGGCGGCCGCAAGCTGCAATCTCTGTCGGTTTAACCGGCCAGGCAAGGGCATACGGTGATGTGGCGATTCAGTCTTTACGATACCAATATTGACTTTTTGCGTTGGGGTAAGCTGGCCATTGGCTGGTCGATCACGGTGTTACTGATTGCGGTCGGTTCATTGCTGATTCGGGGCATGAACCTGGGGCTGGATTTCACCGGTGGCACGGTGATCGAGGCGCAATATCCCCAACCGGCGGATTTGACGCAGGTTCGGGCCACCCTGGCCAAAGCCGGTTTCGGCGACGCCCAGACCCAGCACTTCGGCACCTCTCGCGATGTGCTGATTCGCGTTCCGCCGCGCGGTGAGCAAGCCAACGCTGCGACCCTGAGCAACGAGGTTTTGCATGCCCTGCAAGGCGCGGAAGGTGGCGCAGGAGTCACTTTGGCGCGCGCCGAATTTGTCGGGCCGCAGGTCGGTCAGGAACTGGTGGAACAGGGAGGATTAGCGATGCTGGGTGCCCTCGCTGGCATTCTGATGTACGTCATGTTCCGCTTCGAATGGCGACTGGCGCTCGGCACGATTGCCGCCACCGTCCATGACGTCATCTTCACGGTCGGCTGGTTCTCACTGTTCGGACTCGAATTTGACCTGACGGTGCTCGCGGCGGTGCTGGCGGTCATTGGTTACTCGGTTAACGATACGGTCGTGGTGCTGGACCGCATTCGTGAAAACTTCCGCAAGCGGCGCAAGGGTTCGATTCAGGAGATCATGAACCTGTCGATCAATGAAACGCTCGCCCGCACCACGATGACCAGCCTGGTGACTTTGCTGTCCGTCGTGGTGCTGTACTTCTTCGGCGGCGCGGTGATGCACGGCTTTTCCATCGCGATGATCGTGGGCATTGTTGTCGGTACCTATTCGTCGATTTATATCGCCAGCGCCACGGCCCTGTATCTGGGCATCAGCCGCGAAGACTTGTTGCCCCGGGCCAGGGAAACGGCAGATGAACGGCCCTAAGCCCATCCAGTCCACGTTTTGCGCACTCCGGGTAAACTTGACCTAGTATTCCCGGATCATTTCAAGATTCTCATGCCGTAGGAGGCTTGCATGGATATCAAAAAGGCGCTGGTGGTAGACGACTCCAAAGTCGCCCACATGACCTTACGCAAACTGCTGATCGAACGCGGTATCGAAGTCGACTGGGTCGGGTCGGGCGAAGATTGCGTTAAATATCTCGCGGGTAAAAAACCCGATATTATTTTCATGGATGTGATGATGCCGGGCATGGATGGCTTTGAGACGAATCGCACGATTACCAGCCAGCATCCGCAAAGCCCTCCCATCATCATGTGTTCCGCGAACGCTACTGATGAGGATAAGCGGGATGCCCGGGAAAGCGGTGCGGTCAGTTTCCTCTCCAAGCCGTATACGCCAGATGAACTGGATGGCGTCCTGCGCACGGTCAGTTCGGGCACTGCGGCGATCTCCATGGAAGAACTGGCAGCCCCATCGGTCATTCCCACGCCTCGCGTCGTTGAAAAAACCCCGCCAGTCTCCATACCGATCGTCGCTACACCATCAGTAGCGCCACCGCCAACCCTGGCCGTCGCGCCTGCGGCTGTCGGGTTGTCGGTAGCCGACATAGAACAGATTGCGGAACGCGCCGCCTGGGCGTCTGCCGAGAAGGTGGCCCGCGACATCATCCAGGAAATGGTGCCCAACCTGGCGCAGGAAGCCGCGACGCAAGCGGCGCGCAACGTCGCCGAGGATCTGGGGCGCCGGACGGCTCATGCTGCAGTGCGCGCCGCTCAGGAAGCCGCCAAGCAGGTCGCAACGGAAATCGCCCGGGGCACTGCCGAACGCACCGCCCGCACCACCGCCCAGGAAAGCGCGCGGGCGGTGGCCGAACAGGCCGCCCGTGAGGTCAGTGAAGGCGTCTCAAAACGCAATGTGGCGCGGGGTCTGGAAATCAACCGGGATGAACTGCTCAAGGAAATTGAAGGCCAGGTCAAACGCCATAGCCAGGAAATGCTGGTCATGGCCACAGGTACGCCCGAATTCAAGCAACAAGTGGTACAGATGGTGCGCTCCGGCCTTCAGCCGGTGATCGAAACCATCGCCCGCGAAACTGCAGAACGTTCTGTTCAGCAGGCGGCAGATAATCTGGCGCAGGGTGGCGGCCGATCCGGTGATTCGCGGGCTACACTGGCTTTGGTGGTGGGCATTGTCGCCATCCTGGTGTCCGCTGCGGCCATCGTTGGCTCGATCCTCAAGCTCTTCTAATCCGTGAATAGCGAGTGGCGAAGCAAGTTCGCTATCTCGCTATTCATCGCCGCTCGATGACTCTCCTCCGTTTGAACCGAGGTCAGGATTGCGTCGCGTTCCACATCTACAGGAACACTGCTATCCCGTTGTCCTTTCTGTCTTTAATTTCAAGGAGTCCCCATGCTGAAGCTAAAAACCGCCACGCTGACTTTGGCTCTGTGCAGCGTACTAAATGTTCACGCGGATGAACCCATTAAAGTGAAAGTGGGCGTCGCGCTCGATATCTCCGGCCCTTTCGCCACCATCGGCGCAGAAACCCGCGATGGGTTGAATCTGGCGATTGAGCGCCTCAATAGCCAACTTGGCGGCGTCCCGGCGGAGTTTCTGCAAACGGACTTCGCCGGCAACCCGGAGCAAGCCAATCAGTTGGTTAACCGCTACCTACAACGCGACAAGATTGATTTCTTCACCGGCCCGGTGGCGTCGAATTCAGCGCTCGCGGTCGGTCCGACCCTGTTCGCCGCCCAAGTCCCCTATTTGTCCAGTAATCCAGGCCCCAGCCAGTTTGCCGGCAAGCAATGCAATCCCTATTTCTTCGGCGTTGCCTACCAGAACGACACCTACGATGAAGCCGCTGGCAAGGTCGCCAACGAGAAGGGTTATCAGAACATGGTGCTGATTGCGCCGAACTACCCGGCAGGCAAGGACCATCTGAACGGTTTCAAGCGCATCTACCAAGGCGTGATCAAAGACGAGATTTATACCAAGGTGGGCCAGATTGATTATGCGGCGGAAATTGCCCAGATCCGCGCCGCCAAGCCGGATGCGGTGTTTTTCTTTCTGCCCGCGGCGATGGGCATCAACTTTATCAAGCAATATGTCAGCGGCGGTCTCAAGGGCATTCCCATGATTGCCCCTGGCTTCTCCGCTGATCAGGACGTGATTGCGGCGGTTGGGGAACCGACGCTGGGTCTCTACAACACCGCGCACTGGGCGCACGATCTGCCCGTTCCGGCCAACGTCGAATTTGTCGCCGCTTTCCGCAAGAAGTATGACGGGCGTTATCCCACGGTCTACGCTGCCCAGGCCTACGATGTCGTGATGGCGATGGATGCCGCAGTGCGTGAGGTTGGCGGCAACGTCAGCGACCGGGCGGCGGTGTTGGCAGCGCTGAAAAAAGCGAACTTCAAGTCGGTGCGCGGCGATTTCAGCTACGGCTCCAACCACTTCCCGGTGCAAAACTACTACCTGCGCGTGGTCGAGAAAGACGCCAACGGCCAACTCACCAACAAGCTGGTGAGCACGGTGCTGGAAAAGCATCAGGATGCTTACGTCGGCGAGTGCAAGATGTAGGGGCAACGGGCAGTCATTCTCAAGACTCGCCGTTCTCCATGGACGCTATTTTCCTGATCGAGCAACTACTTAACGGTCTTGGCTACGGTCTGATGCTGTTCCTGCTGGCCGCGGGACTGACCCTGGTGTTCGGCATCATGGATACGATGAACCTGGCTCATGGCTCGCTGTACATGGTGGGCGCGTATATCGCCGCCCGCGTACACGAAAGCAGTGGCAACTTTGCCGGAGCCGTGTTCATCGCCATGGCGGCGACCGTGGTCATCGCCTTCGTGCTGGAGATGCTGGTGGTGCGCCAAATCTACAGTCGCGGCCATCTTGCCCAGGTCATCGCCACTTTTGGCATCATTCTGATCGCTGACGACCTGGTGAAAGCGGTTTGGGGACCCGCGCCGATCCTGGCGTCGATGCCCACCGCGCTCGCTGGCTCCGTGCCATTACTGGCCGAACTGCCCTACCCCGCCTATCGTTTGGCCATGCTCGCTGTGGGTCTGCTGGTGGCACTGAGCCTCTATCTGCTGGTGAACCATACCCGCATCGGGATGCTGGTGCGTGCTGGAGCTTCCCATCGCGCCATGGCCGAGTTCATGGGCGTCCGCGTCGGTTATGTCTTCTCCTTTGTCTTTGCCCTCGGCGCGGCACTGGCAGCGCTGGCTGGCGCGATGATGGGACCGATCAGCGCGGTGCAGACGGGCATGGGCGAAGCGATCCTGATTCCGGCGCTGGTGGTCATCGTGATCGGCGGCATTGGTTCGATACGCGGTGCCTTCGTCGCGGCGTTGCTGGTGGGTCTGGTGGATACCGCAGGTCGCGCCTTCCTGCCGCCAGCGCTGCGAGCGGTGTTGCCGCCAGCCCTCGCTGCTGACCTGGGTCCAGCGCTGGCCGGTATTGCCATGTACGTGCTGATGGCGGCGGTGTTGATTCTCAAGCCGGCGGGGCTGTTCCCGGCCCGGGTCTGAAACCCGCTACTGGCCAGAGAAGTTGAAAAGCACCCCGCATTCCTTGCCGCCCGCCCGCTTGGCAAGAGACGTTTTGTCCGTCCAGATTTTTCCATGGACACTGCTGCTCGTTTTGGCGCTGTTTCCGCTGGTCGCGCCACTCTTCGATTTCACCTATTACGTCGGTTTCGTCCGCCATCTGCTGATCGTGATGATCGCGGCGACCAGCCTGAATTTCATTCTCGGTTACGGCGGTATGACAGCACTCGGCCATGCGGGCTTTATCGGCGTCGGAGCCTACACCGTCGTGGCGCTGGTCGATGCCGGATGGACTTCCGCCTGGGGCGCGTGGACGGCAGCCCTGGTCGTTTCAGCGGCCTTTTCAGCGGCCATCGGCGCGGTTTCTTTACGCACCCAGGGCGTGTATTTCCTGATGCTCACGCTGGCTTTCTCGCAGATGCTGTATTACCTGGCCGTATCGTTGCGAACCTATGGCGGCGATGACGGGTATGGGCTGCACACGCCGCTCACTCTCGGCCTGGGACTCGGCGACGCCCAGGGAAGCACTCTTTACTGGGTGGTGTTGGCGATAGCGGCATTACTCTTTGCATTTCTGAACCGGGTTGCCGTATCCCGCTTCGGCTATGCGCTGCGGGGCGTCCGGGAAAATGAGATCCGCATGGCCGCGCTGGGCTATCCGGTCTATTGGATCAAGTTCACCGCGTTTACCGTCGCCGGCGCAGTGGCCGGACTGGCTGGCGCATTGCTGGCCTGCCACAATCGGTTTGTCAGCCCGTCGTTGATGCACTGGACGGAATCGGCCACGTTGCTGGTGATCGTAGTGATCGGCGGTCTGGGTCGGCGCTGGGGTGCGCCACTGGGTGCCGCAGTCTGGCTCACACTGGCGGAAGTGCTGAAGCTGTACACCGATTACTGGCGCTGGCCGTTGGGTCTGTTGCTGATCCTGATCGTGTTCTTCGCGCCCAAGGGGATGGCGGCGCTATTCGATGACCGTGGGAAATCCCCATGAGTCTGTTCATCGCAGAAGGTCTGTTCAAACACTTCGGCGGCCTGGTTGCGGTGGATCGGGTCAGTTTGACCGTGGAGCCGGGCGAGATTCATGCGCTGATCGGCCCCAATGGCGCGGGTAAAACGACGCTGGTGAATGTGATTTCCGGCCTGCTGCCGCTGGATGCCGGACGGATTTTGCTGGATGGCGTCGATTTGACTGCTTTGCCGCCGCATCAACGGGTGCGCCATGGCCTATCGCGTTCTTTCCAGATCACCAGCGTCTTCAACAACGACAGCGTAATGGATAACCTGCTGCTGGCCGTGCAGGCGCACACCGGCTCCAGTTTCCGCATTTTCGGGTGGCGGGCAGACGAATCAGGATTACGTGAGCGGGCGGTGGGGCTGGCGCAACAGGTCGGGCTTGGCGAGGTGCTGAACCGGAAGGCCGGGGCGCTGCCGCATGGCGCACAACGCCAGCTCGATGTCGCCCTGGCGCTGGCGGCACAACCCCGACTGCTGTTGCTCGATGAGCCACTGGCCGGTATGGGACCGGAGGATGTGGTGGAAATGGTCGCGCTGATTCAGCGCCTGCGTGCGGAAACCGCCATCCTGTTGATTGAGCACGATATGGATGCGGTCTTTCAACTCGCTGACCGGATTACGGTGCTGGATTATGGCCGGGTGCTGACGTCCGGTGATGTCGCCTATATTCGGGATCACCCGGACGTGCAGGCCGTGTATCTGGGTACGGAGGTGGCTCAGTGAATCCGGAAATTTTGCTACGTTGTCGCGGACTGGAAGCGGGCTACGGCGCCAGCCAGGTATTGTTTGGACTGGATTTTGACATCGCCGCCGGGGAATTTGTGACCCTGCTGGGCCGCAACGGCATGGGCAAGAGCACCACGATCAAGACCCTGACCGGTGGGTTACCGGTGCGCCGGGGTGACATTCATTTCGGCGGCCAGGCGATCCACAACCGGCGTCCTGATGCTATCGCCCGCCTCGGCATGGCGATAGCGCCGGAAGGGCGGCAGTGTTTTCCCAATCTGACCGTGCGTGAACACCTGATCGCCTTTGCCGCCAACCGCAGCGGTCGGAGCGCGTTTTGGACCTTGCCGAAGCTCTACGCGCTGTTTCCGCGTCTGCAGGAACGCGACCGTCACTTGGGCCATCAGCTTTCCGGCGGCGAACAGCAAATGTTGTCCATTGCCCGCGCCCTGTCCACTAACCCGCGCTTGCTGATTCTTGATGAAGCTACCGAGGGTCTGGCACCGGTGATTCGGGAGGAGATTTGGTGTTGTCTGGATCGGTTGAAAGCCGCAGGCCAGACCACGCTGGTCGTGGACAAATATGTAGAGCGGCTCCTCAAACTGGCTGACCGCCATTTCATTCTTGAACGTGGCGCGATCGCCTGGAGTGGTCGTTCTGCTGAACTGGACGCTAACCGGGGATTGTGGAGCCGTTATCTGGGCGTGTGAACAACGGATGAACCGCCAAGACGTCAAGATCACCAAGATGAATTATTGGTAATTCGCCACGAAAGACCTCAGCGAAATCCGCCAAGCCGACCTTGTTGCAACAATTTCCGCACCAGGGTTTGGACGCGTCCGCAAAGATTTTGCAGCATCTTGCACCGTGAAAACCGATTGCATAACCATCTCCAGAAAATCAGGGAGCCTGATCCGATGCGCCGGTTTTTTTCATTAGGTCGATAATTTCTTTTAGATATTGAATTTCCTTGTCTTTATGTTGCAGCAGTGCTTGGTGCTTTTGCAATTCTGCCATTATGGCTTCTGGGTTTATATTCAGTGTTTGTGAAATATTTAGTGTTTGTGAAATAGTCTGGTAATTATTATCTCTAAAAAAACACATAGTATTTTTCTCGCCGAAGCTCATCAATTCAGCGGGATTTGTGCCTAGAACCTCCGCAATCTGTTCCAGTCGGGACATTTGCACATCTGTATCTCCCCGCTCGATGTTGGCATAGCCGTGTAGCG
>JAIFNF010000114.1 GCA_020047885.1 Gammaproteobacteria bacterium
GTGGTCAATCAACCGCTGGAGAACTGAAGGTCGGTGTGGTGTCGCCGCCAGATATTGCAGTAAATTTTCGCCGGGCGCACGCTACTGGCCTGAAAATTCCTTTTTCATTTTTCGAAGCCGCAACCTATATTTATGGCTACGATGGTCGGGCGGCTCGTGTCAAGGGTGTTCAAACGACGGGGGTGAGGACCATGGCGGTTGAAACGCCTGCTGTCCCGACCATGGTGGTTGAAACACCCGTGGTTGTGTCCATCGCGCCAAAACTGGAGCCGGAAGCCGTGTCGCCAGCCAAAGAGTCACCCCCCACATCGGTTGCGTTAGCGCCCGAAGGTATCTGCGATCCGGCGCATCCCTATATTTTTAGCCACCCCGCCAGTAAAGCACAGCTTGAACTCAACCGATGTGCGATCAAGGCAGGAGCGCCGATTTTGCTTGACACTCCGCCCTTGACTCACTCATTGGTTCTGCTGATCCAGAAAAATCTCAATGACTTGGGGTTCAAGTCCGGGCGTGTGGATGGACGAATCGGTCCGGTCACTCGACGGGCTATTCGAAGCTTTCAGTCAGCGCAAGGCAGGGCGGCGACCGGGATCATCAACTTCGCTTTGCTTGAACAGATTCAGCAAGCTATGATTAAGGGGAAAAAACCGTCGGCAATCAGGTAGGACAGTATTGCCAATTTTTTAAACTGTTTTTCCATATTACCAGGGAGAAAAGAAATGATTACTACGCTTTTAGTGACCTCTGCAGCAGCCTTAGGTCTCATGGCGGCTATTTCAGTCGATCCTATTATTATGAACAAATCCACGGTCCCGATCTTTGTTGAGCTTCAAGGTTATAACGGCCCGCTGGTGGCTAAACTGTTGCGTGACCGTATCCGAACTATTGCCCGCGATGCTTTCATAGCCCGTCAAGAATCTACTCTCAGCTATTTTGCCGAAAATGAGGAGGCTCTGGGAGAATTAGCTGATCAATTCCAAATTAGCGGTGTTGTCGATGCGCTTCGGCAAATTTCCAACCTTCATTCCTATGTTTTGTCTTGTTATATTATAGATCGAGGGGATGACCTGAAATTCTCGGTCAAGGGTGAGACAGCTACGGGCCAGCTCTTTTATCTCAACGTTGATGGTAGCCGTGATGTGCCTACCCTGATTAATGCCATGGCCGAACGACTGATCGAGCTCATAGAACCCGAAGTCCTTGCCATTTATTACTTCCGCAAGGAATATGCGAGCGGAAATTTTGAAAAATCTTTGCCGCTGCTTGAACACAGTTTTCGTGTATTACCGTCCGATTACAAGGTTTGGCCGTTGTTGTTTTTGGGACGCATTCTTTATCGTAAGGGTGATTACGATGGAGCGATCGCGAGATATCGCGAAGCAGTGGCGTTCGATCCCCACTTTCCCTTTGCGTACTCGCGATGGGGCGAAGCGCTGGTCGCTAAGGGAGACCTTGAGGGTGGACTGGCAAAAATTCGTCAGGCGATCGAAGAATCTGCTCATTCGCAGTTAATAAGGGTCCATGCACATGCACAATCAGCAACGATCTACCAACTCTTGGGCGATATTTTGGTGAGGCTTGGCCAGGATATCGAAGCGCGAGAGGCTTATATCGAGGGATTGCAATCAACCCCTACACATTCCGGTTTGCAAACCAGTTTGGCAATGCTCTACATACGTTATGGCCAGTTTCAGCCCGCCATTGATTTGTTGCAAAATGCCTTGTTGGAACGGCAGCAAGACCCACGTACAAATGCGTTATTGACCCAGGTGCTGGCTGGTAAAATGACGTTAAATCTTTCATCTGATCCTGAAACCGGAAGTTCACAGCACTTTGCCGGAACAGCCCCATAACCCACAACAGGAGCGATTTCCATGATCCGTATGTTAATAATGACACTAGCTATTTTGATTTCGACGACGACGTCAGTCAGCGCCACTTCCGATCTGACCCAAGAACAATTTTTGCAGGGAACCGGTTCCTCCTGCCTAGCTGGCGGTATCTTGGTCGGCTTAGCCGCGCTGGCCGCAGGACCTGCCGTTGCCAGTGCCATGGCGACACCCGTGGCATCTACATCACTCACCGCGGGTTCAGCCACCCTCATTGGTTGTGGGGCCAGTGCTGTTGCTGCTGTCAGCTATTATGGAGTCACGTGGATATACGGCACGCTCTTCGGACAACCCCGTTACCCATTGCTCTATCCGCCGATGGAAACGCGCCAGTAGGTCTGCATACCATGCCACACAATGAACAACGGATGACGACCAGTCTATTACATCATCTGGCTGGGCGTTTACGGATTGCCGTCGTTCATGGCGGTAACCGACTGGCCGAAAACGCGGTTATTTATCCGACGCGTAATCCGCGTTCGGAAAAGACCTATGAAGTCGTTGCACGGGATATTGCCGACAGCCTGACGCGCTTGGGATTTTGTGACGTTGCCCTGATGCCGGAAGATATGAACCTGGGTGAACGATTGCGACGTCACGGGACCGACCTGGCCTGGCTCAATACTGGAGGCACTCAAGGTTATGTGTCAGTGTGTCATGCATCGGCCATGCTGGAACTGATGGGTATGCCCTATATTGGCCATAATCCGCTTAATGCGGCGATGCTCGATTATAAGCATGTCTTCAAGCATGAGCTGGATCGCCTGGGTATTGCTACCCCGCGCTCTATTGTGTGGGGGGGGGCGTCAAATCCTGAGTCGATTTTTGATGATCGACATTTTCATCGAGTATTCATGGATGATCCAGGGCCTTTTATTGTTAAGCCAGTCTCGGGGCGGGCATCGCAACATGTCTATCTGGCTGAAGATCGCAGCGACTTGCCGGAGAAGTTGCAGAAAGTGTTTGCCGCAACCGAAAACTTGGTGCTCATTGAAGAATTCATCGAGGGTCCGGAATATACCATTGGTGTTTGTGGCCCCTCGGTCTATCGTCAGCAATGCCTTGAGCGTCGCGATGATCCTCTGACTTTTTCTGCGCTGGAACGAGTGATGGCTCCTGATGAGAAGATTTTTACGTCGATGGATGTACGGCCTATCGCGCTCGACCGGATACGTCTGCTTGATCCCACAACAGACAATGAAACCGTGTCTCGACTTTCACAAATTGCGCAAACGATTTATAACGAATTGGGTTTAGAAACTGCAGTGCGCGTGGATGTGCGCAGTAATTGTGAAGGGCGTTTCTTTGTGTTGGAGGCGAATCCGAAGCCTGATCTGGCTTATCCGAAGGGCGATAAAATCAATCTTATCTGCGCCGGTTTATCGCTTTTAGGTATGGAGTATGATGATCTCATCATGACTCTGCTGGCTAATCGTCTATCGTTCCTTCTAGCTCACCGGATGGCGACCATTCCTCACATTGTTGCACTGCTTGGATGAAATCCGGTAGCCGGATACGCAACCGCTGGCGCGACGCCCTTTCGCTATTTTTGGTCTGCGTGGTCTCTCTGTTGCTGTTGGTTTATGTCGGTCTTGGCGAGGCGCAACGCACTCTGATCAAGTTTCAGATTGCGAAGCTCGCCGCTCAAGGCGAAATCGTTCAGCATCTTGTGGAAACACATTTGCGGGCAGGTCTTGGCCTGCGACAGTTTATCGGTTTTCAACCCATCACTGACCGCATTCTCAGTTCGGACCCTGATGTTATTCGCATTGCAGTCCTGAATAACGAGGGGGTGTCTGTGTTTATCAATGACCGCGCCGGTGATTTTTCTGCGGAGCCCCCGCTGGAATCCGGTGGACGGGTACAGGCGACTCCGCGTTTTGAGGCGCGGCAGAACGATCTCTATTTGTATGTTAGTCTGCCATTACGCAATAAATTTGAAGCTGTTGGGCAACTGAGGGTGGTGATGCCGCTATCGGTTATTGAAGCCTGGGTTAATCAATATCAAACGTTATTTTTGGGACTGACCCTGGGTTGTTCGGTGATCTTGGCGCTGTTCGCCTATCGCTTCGCTGATCTACCGCGACCGGATCGTCTGCGCTTGCAGCGATGGGGTTTTACCAGCGCCCTGTTGATGATGACAGTCGTGTTTATGGTAGTGCTCAGTGTGCTTTACGCGGAAGGGGCGCAAATTACGGTCAAGGCATTGGCGGATTCCCTTGGCAAACGAGTCGGCGCCATCGTTGATAATGGGATTGATCTCAAAGACATTGAGGGATTGGAACGAGCGTTTGATGAATATCGTCGCGACCAAAACAATGTGCGGGCGATTGGCTTGATAGAAAAGGGTCGTGTAGTGATTCATACAGAACCGCAAGCTATCGGTCGCGAGTGGATCAGCGAACCCGGTACGTTTGAATACTCGGTAGCCGTTGGCAACGGGGCGCAATCCACGCAGATCGCGATGTCGCTATCGGCTGGAGTGGTTTACCGTGCGGTCGTGATGAATATCAAAAATTTTGCGGCGCTCTTTCTTGCAGTAGGGTTCTTGTCTGCGCTTTTTCTACATTTGGCGAATGCTTTGCATCAGGACACCGATTATCTGGAGACTCCCGCAGCATTCAAGGGTATCGAGGCTCTGGAAAAAGTGAAACCGGTTCTGTTTATCGCCGTATTTGTGGATAACCTGTCAGCATCATTCCTGCCCCAACTGCTCTATGACGCCACGAGAGTTGCGCAACTGCCGCCGGTGCTGGCGTCACTGGCCTTTATGACCTACTTTCTCTGCTTCGCCTTTATCCTGGTGCCAGCGGGTTATCTGGCCGAACGGCGTGGTCCAAAATTCTTGATCGGATCTGGAGCCCTGCTCGCGGCCGCAGGAAGTCTTCTCCTGATGTTCAGTGTTGATCTGGGATCAATGGTGTTAGCCCGTATTCTATCCGGTTGCGGTCAGGGTTTGTTACTCATTGGGGTGCAATCCTTTATTCTTGCGGCCGCGCCAGCTCACCAGCAAACCCAGGCCAATGGCATTATTGTTTATAACTTTAATGCGGGAATGATTGCCGGCATGGCGCTAGGTTCATTGCTGGCGATCTACATGGAGGCTTCAGGGGTGTTTGCTTTAGGAGGAACGGTGTTGCTACTTTTAGCCGGTTATGCGGGTATCCTGCCAACGATCAAACCCGGTAGCGAAGTCGTCAAAACCAAATCAGGACTTGGAGGAATTTCAAGCATCATCGGGGCATTAGGTGATTTTGATTTTCTCAAAACGATGTTCCTGGTTGGAGTGCCCAGCAAAGCGATATTGACGGGAGTCCTGCTTTTTGCTATGCCCTTACTGTTATCAAAAATGGGATTTGATCAGGAAGAGATCGGCCAGATCATTATGTTTTACGCCATTGGCGTGTTGCTTTCCAACTTTAAAATTTCACGCTGGATTGATCAGTCAGCCGGCGCCCGACAAGTGCTTTTTTTTGGTATGATCGTGTGCGCCTTTGGCCTGTTGCTTATAGGTAGTATTGGCTTGTTCAGTGTCATGGGTTGGCCGAACCATCCGGTTATTGAGACGCTTATTTTGCTGGTCGGAGTCTTTATTGTAGGCTTGGCACATGGAGCGATTAATGCTCCAGTAGTCACTCATGTGGCCAATGGGGCTTTTGCCGCCGATATCGGTGTCGCGCCAGCAACAGCGATTTACCGTTTTCTGGAACGTTTTGGTCATATTGCCGGGCCAATAGTGGTTGGCCAGTTGCTTTATCTGGCAAATAACAGTGTCCTGGCTATAGGCTGGATGGGCCTTGCGATCCTGATATTTGCTTTTTTGTTCGGATGGAAAGAATTACCCAGTAAACCAGCGGTTTTGAAGGGAACCTGATGTTAATAATGTCCCTGATTGAGTTATCGAATGGTTTGCTTCTTTTAAGATTAATGGTGATTATAAAGCGATATTTTGCTCAAGCTGGCAAAGTTGCTTGATTTCCTTACCGTCCTCGTCGAGGAATTATTTCATTGGTTTTTAAATTCAGTCAATTGATGATGTGGCCAATTCATTGGCTGAGGCGCGATGGGCGACATGGATTATCCATTGTATCCAGTTTTGCGCTGATCGCGCTGGCCGCTTGGGTCGGTTTGTCTACCTTGCCGCTAGAGTTCCTGACGCGACCGGATGCCGTACAGCGCTACCAGACGCAGGCTCACCTTGGCGAATGGCGGGGGCGTCAGGCACCGGTGTTTGTTTTTGAGGAAAATCTTTTCCCGCACCAATGTGGCAGTGTATGGATAACCGGCGATCAATCCGTTGCCTTGTCGTCTTACGATTCCTGTAATGAACGTCTGGAAAAAGTGACTACCGTGCGGTTGTATCCGGCTAACGTGCAATTCCTCTGGTCGCTGATACCCGAAAGCGAACGCGATGTTTTGGAGGCGCAGGCGTGGATGCTGGGTGAACAGGCGGTTAGCCCGCTGTTGACTGTACTGGACTCGGCCTATTTCAGGCAGGCCTATGGCGTTGAGTTGCGCACCCTCTTCCGGGATGCCTTAATTCGGACCTGGGAAACGCCGACGGTTCAAGTAGCCCTCAAGCAGGCGGTTCAGGCCATAGATCCAGCGACGATCAACCGGTTGGTGAATAATCTCTGGCCCGTAGCGGTTGAGAAAACCGAATCCGGAGTTTGGGACAGCCTGCGTCAGATGACCGATAGTCTGCTGGCGAATGGTGGTCACGCGGTCAACGACACTTCGCTGACGGGGCGCATTCTGGAAGATTTGCTCAAGGATCCACGCAGTCTGGCCTACTTGTTTGATATGTTGTTGGAAGTGACGCACCAACCGGAAGTGGTGACTTTTACGACCCTGTTTGTTCGGGAAATCGGCGGGATACTCATTGCTGATCCGCGCTGGTCGGCGCTCTTCGACCGAGCCATGATGGACCCCCAATGGGCGTCAATCTCGCCAGAGACCGCTTTGAATGTGGATTTCCTGACCCGCGAACTACCACGCAGCTTGTTGCGCTATCGTTACCCCAAGGATCATAACCCGCTCGTTGCCTATCTGGTGCGCAGTATCATTCGCCGTCATGATGCCTTTGTCGTGGTGATGCTGACCGATGAACAAGTTCAATCAGCCGCAGCTCAGGGTATGCGCTCCGGTATTCTTCTGACTGCGGAAAAGCCATGACGATTAGTACGTTGCCTCTGATGATTGAGGGGTTGCATATTGCCACCCCGGACGGACGCTTGCTGCTGGAAAACGGCGGTTTTGAAATGGCCGCCGGTGAGCTGGTTTTATTGATTGGCCCCAGTGGCTGTGGGAAATCCACCTTGATCAATGCGCTCAGTGGACTGCTGGGCGATGATGGCGCACGCTGGGATCTCCGGGGGCGGCTTGTATTGAATGGCCAGCACTACGATCTTGCCTCTGAACGCTGTGATGTCGGTGGCCTGGTTTTTCAGGGCAACGCGCTATTTGATGACCTGAGCGCCGCACAAAACCTCGCGATCGCCATAGACCATGCAGGCGCGCCCGAGCCGGGGTTGCCCACGCTGCTGGCGGCATTGCTGCAGGATGTCGATCCGCATCGGCGCGTGTCTGCACTGAGCGGTGGGCAGCGTCAGCGCGTCGCCATTGCCCGAACCGTCCTGGCCAAACGGCCTATCTTGTTGTTCGATGAACCCAATTCCGGTCTGGACACGCACGCCGCCCAGCGGCTTGGTGAACTGATTAAGGAACTGTGTCGGGAAATGAAAATTCCGGCGCTGGTCGTGGCGCATCATTTTGATGATTTGGTGTTGCTGGCTGACAAGGTGCTGATTTTCGATCCGGTGCAGCGCGTATTGCATCAAGCGCCGCCGGACCGTGAGTGCATCGAACGCGCCTTGCACCGGATTGGTCAGTCGTTGGACGAACAAAAAGTATCTACGCAAGCTCAGGTTCATGAGATCCCGGTGACAACCTGGGAATCGCGTATGCAGCACCGGCCAGCGCAGCGCTGGTTTCTGTATTATTTGCTGCAATACTTTTGGGTATTGACCGTGGCGCCATTGACCCTGCTGTATGTTCTATCCGGGGCAGCGGTAATCAGCTTTGTCAGCATCTGGTTTGGCTTCAACTATGATGTTCTGGGCGATTTTATGCGGTCGTTCGTGCATGACGATGCTTTAATGGGTATTGGTTTTGTGATCACGACTATTAATGTACCACTGATCTGCTGTATTTTAATTACTGCTCGCAATAATGCTATCATCACGGCTGATATGGGTAATCGTGTTTATTCTGCACAACTTCGCGCGATGCGCAATTTGCATATTCCTGGACGCACTTATCTGAGCGCGGCAATTCTGTTAAATATGGTATGCGGATCCTTGTTTATGATGTTGCTATCGACTGGAGTAGCGATCTGGTTTTCTTTTCAGACTTGGCAGTTATTATTTCCTGATCAGCCTTTCGAGTTGTGGCGCGAGCATTTTTTCCGGCTGTTCATCCAGCGTCCCGAAATATTATGGGAAAATATCGGATGGATTCTTTTGAAAACAATCGTGGGTGTTCTGCTGGCGTCTACGATCGCGCTTTATACCGGATTTAGTCAAAAACGCTCGGTCATCGATATTAATCAAGCGATTGCTCGATCGATCGTCTATGGGATATCCATTGTTCTGCTGGTGCATGCAGGCATCGCCGTTCTCCAGCTCTGACTATGCCTATACCTACCTACATCCCTGCGGCGGAATCGTCGTCTCAAAAAAATAATGGGTAATCAGCCATGGATCTTGTTTCGCTGCGGAATGCATATCGGCGTTATGCGAACTACTACGATTATTTGTTTGGGCCAGTCCTTCATCCTGGGCGCAAACTTGCTGTGACTTTGGCGAATACCCAGCCTGACCAGTGCATTCTGGAGGTCGGGGTGGGCACCGGTTTATCGCTCCCTTTTTACCGGACTGACAGTCGCGTGATCGGTATTGACCTTTCCCCGGAAATGTTGGCCAAGGCGCGCCAGCGCGTAGTGCAACATCGTCTCGATCACGTGGAAATGCTCACTGAGATGAATGCTGAACATCTGACATTTCCTGACGGTCAGTTCGATGTTGTCGTCGCTATGTATGTCGCATCAGTCGTTTCCAATCCAGCTCGGATGGTTGATGAAATGCGCCGGGTTTGTAAATCCGGTGGCGATATTATTATTGTTAACCACTTTATTTCCGAACATGCCTTGCTACAGCGTATCGAAACGCTATTACGGCCATTGTCAGGGATGTTGGGATTCCGTCCCGATATGCGACTCGACAGCTTGCCAGACTATCCTGATTTCTACCGTGTTCAAATCATCAATACCAATTTTTTTGGTTATTGGAAGGTCATTCATTATCGCAATGAAGTGTTGTCATTTGAACCCCCGAATGAGGAGTTGCAAATTCTGGAGAGACCGCTGTGAAACTGGAATTAAGCTTAGTCTGCACATTAATATTATTTTCAATAAGCACTTCCGTGGTTTGTGCAGGTAATGCGGTCATTTCAGATCCAGAGTATGCACAAAGGGAATTGATTGTTTTGCCAGACACCTCCGCGGTAGATACCGTAGAACCGCCGGGAAAATCCATTGCAGCGATGGGTGCTCGCGCCGGGCGCCAAGGCGCTGCTGACTGGACCGTGGGCGTAGTCGGCGCTGGCGGAGCGCTTGGCGCGTCAACCCGCTATTTAATATCGGACTGGACGGGGACAGTAAACTGGTTCGGTTATGACCTGCCGATGGGAACCTTGGCGGTTAATGTATTGGGATCTTTAGGGATTGGAATGATGACGGGATGGGCTGGCGTCAATGACTCGATAAATCCCACCTGGCCGGCTTTGATCAGTGTTGGTTTTCTCGGAGGACTGACCACTTTTTCAGCTTTTTCCCAGGAAACGGTCATTCTTGCGGAACAGGCGGGTTCACTGGCGGCAACTTCTTATGTCGCAGTTTCCGTGCTGTCTTCAATAGGCGCAGTGCTTGTCGGACAACAGTTGGGCGTTTGGTTGATGCCCATCATTTTTCTTTGATAGCCTCCCCGACCTGAAGGACGGGGACTTCGCTACAGACGAATGAAATGGGCTGAAATCTGGCGCATGGGATGCTTTTAGACTATCCTAGCCATAACAATTTTCCCCAATACCCGCTGGTGTGGTGGAATGGTATACACACAAGACTTAAAATCTTGCGCCCTCGCGGGCTTGTGGGTTCGAGTCCCACAATACGTGGCGCTTCGGGGTTGCGCCTGAACAACGTCGCAATATGGCCCACCCGTTGTACCAGTAGCGCCCCGGACGTGGTGCAGATGTCCTCAATCATCGCGTCACGCGCTGGACGATCCGCCGCATTGACCCGGATTTTGACCAGTTCGTGATGATCCAGCACCTGCAGAATTTCGTGCAGAACGGCCGGAGTCAACCCTTTGTCCCCGATGATGACGATGGGCTTGCGGGCATGAGCTAGAGCCTTGAGATGACGTTTTTGCAGATTAGTGAGCGTGAGCATTGAGTGAGAACCGAACATGAAGAAAGAGGCCAGCAGTGTAACCGGACGTAAGGGGATGACGGTAGCGCCTAGCCCCTTCAATGAAGTGAAACTGGATCTGGGCGTTATTCTGACGGTGGGTCTCGTGCTGTTATTGGTACAGGGGAAGGCGCTGGACAGTTTGCTGGCGCAATTGCTGGTTTTGGCGAGCTATGGTCTGCTGGGGATGCTCTGGATCGTGGTTCGCACCCGCCGCATTATGGCCCGCCTCGCCCGTGACCGTGAGCAGTCGTCGCATGGCCCGCAGTAACAGTAGCGCCCGCTGGCTACGGGAACACTTCACTGATGAGTACGTCAAACGCGCCCAGCAGGATGGCTACCGTTCGCGGGCGGTTTACAAGCTGCTGGAGATTCATGAGAAGGATCGCCTGCTGCGAGCCGGTTTGACGGTGGTGGATCTGGGTGCTGCACCCGGTGGCTGGTCACAACTGGCTACCCGGCTAGTCGGTGGGTCGGGTCGGGTGATCGCTCTGGACATTTTATCCATGGAACCGGTGCCCGGTGTCGAGTTTATTGAAGGCGATTTCCGCGAGGCAGCGGTGCTGGAGCAGTTGGTGACAGCGCTGGAGGGGCGACCGGTAGACCTGGTGCTGTCTGACATGGCCGCTAATACCAGTGGCGTCAAGGCGGTCGATCAGCCGGCCAACATGTACCTGGCCGAACTGACCCTGGATTTTGCCCGCCAGTGTCTGCGGCCTGGCGGCGATTTGTTGGTGAAAGCTTTTCAGGGCGAAGATTTTGATGGCTATCTCAAGGCGTTGCGGGTTGCTTTCACGACCGTCGCGCCGCGCAAGCCCCGCGCCTCACGCGCCCGCAGTGCCGAACAGTATCTGCTGGCCCGGAACTATCGTGGGTGAGTCGGTCTAAAAATTGTCATTTTTCAAGCCTTGGGCTGGAAAATTGGCGAATAGCCCCTATAAATAGAATTACTCTCCGTTTCCCGTCTGGCTT
>JAIFNF010000230.1 GCA_020047885.1 Gammaproteobacteria bacterium
AAAGCCGAAACCATGCCGCTGTCCGTCCGGCAATGGACGTGCGCCCACTGCGGCGCTGAACATGACCGTGACATCAACGCGGCCCAGAATAGCTGCTATGCCGGTAAAGTCGACTGGAACGTCCTCGATCCGGCGGTGTTCATCCCCGTCGCCTCCCCAGATCCGACCTTGACCCTGCACACCGCGATCGTGGCCTTGCCTCATTTGAAACGCCAGGTTCGCGTCGTCGTCGTCACCGAGACCCGCACCCGCCGCCGAGCCCTTCTCTTTAGTACCGATATCCACCTCGACCCCGTGACCTTATATCGGTATTACAAAGCCCGCTTTCAGATTGAATTCCTGTTCCGCGACAGCAAGCAATATGCCGGACTCACCCACTGCCAAGCCCGGTCGACCACCGCGATCACCTTTCACGTCAACGCCAGCCTCACCGCCGTCTCCCTCAGTAAACTTCAGGCGGTCCAGGCCACCGGCGGGGTGCCGACCCCGTTTTCCATGGCCAGCCTCGTGCGCCGCGCCTTCAACGCCCATTTCCTCCAGAAAATTATCGCGTACTTAGCCCAGAGGCAGACCTTGACCGAAAACAGTCCCGAGTATGAAACCCTTTGTAATTACGGCATCATTCATTCTATGCCCACCTAAAAACTGTCCGAACTATGGTTAATACGGGTTCGCCGCCCCAGATCCAGGGCGGTCACCGGATAATGGCTGTGTTCAGATTATTCAGGCGCGGTGGTCTCGTTCTGCCCGTTCTAGGTTCAGCGCTGCCGAGTTAATGCAATAGCGCAACCCGGTCGGCGCTGGGCCATCTTGGAACACGTGGCCCAGATGCGCCCCGCAATCCGCACACAGGACTTCGGTGCGGCGCATGAACAGGCTGTGGTCATTGGCGGTAGCTACTTGCTCATCCGCAGTCGGCGCCCAGAAACTCGGCCAGCCACTGCCCGAATCAAACTTGGTTTCCGCCTCGAACAGCGACGCGCCACAGCACACGCAGCGATAAACGCCCGGCTCGTGGCAATCGTGGTAGGCACCGGTGAAAGCCGGTTCGGTTCCTTTCTGGCGGCAGATTCGATACTGCTCCGGGGTGAGTTGCGAGCGCCAGTCGGCGTCGGTTTTGGTGATTTTTTGGCTCATACCGATTCCTCTCCAGTGAAAACCTGCTGATCAAAGATCAATTCCGCCTGCTCTACCCGTGCGGCGTTCAATAACCAGCGTTGCAGGGTTTCCTGATCATGACCGGTCTGTAGCCGAGCCTCAACCGTCGCATCCACCGCCAACCCACGCCCTCGCAGCAGCGCCAGAATAGCGCTGACCATGCCCTCCTCACGGCCCTCCTCACGGCCCTCTTCACGGCCCTCTTCACGGCCCTCTTCACGGCCTTCATCGCGCACATCATTCAGGTTGGCATACCCCCGGCGTTGCAACAGATTCCGCAAGACCACCTCATGGGCCGCATCCCGGTCGAACAACGCCCGCACCGGCACCGGGTTACGCAATACCCCCGGCGCTTCCAGCAGATCGCTGGCGGTATAGGTCTTCATCGGTCCATCCGGGCGATGGACTTCCACCCGTTGCAGCCCGACCAAGCGCACCACCCACACCAGGCGCGTCCCGGCCGCCAGCAGTTCGGCGATCTTCTCGCGCAATTCCCGTTCATCCTGACCCGGACCCGCGTATTCCACTGCCAGCGGCGGCGCTTCAGTCAACCAGGTGCTATTCCCACTGGGCGGCGTCGTTCGCACCACCACGTCGGGCGCTCGTAACGTCCCGCCGTCCGGACTGATGCCGACATCCGCACCGGTCCATTGCACATCCGGATCGCTATCCAGCACCAGCCCGCCCTTGACGCTACCGGAGCCGTGTTGCCAGCCCGCCGGCGCACAGTAAATCGGATGACCATTAGAGAGTTCATAGCGGTCGCCATCGCGCAATTGGTCGGCGTGAAACGGACCGGGGGCAAAACGTCGCAGTGAATCAGTCATAAGAACCTCCAAAAATGAGCAACATGCGGTTAGAAGCGCTTTTGCGCAATGTCAATTTTGATCAAAGTTTAAATCAAAGCTTTTCGGCATAGGCGAGATAACAGTTCTTCGTGGTAAAACCAGTTTGCGTAAGGTCTTGACGACCCCAGGCATCGGTATAATTCTCATCGTTATCCGATTTCAACAATACGGTCACATTACCGTTCTCAAGATGGTTTTGAAACCCTTCGAGCCGTAACCGTGCCGCACGGGCTTCACTATCGCCAACTTGTAAACTCAGGGCTTCTTCAAATTTTTGCGGATCAATATTCATGACTTTGTCATATTGTTCCTGGTCAATCATCGGCGGGTAACCTTTGCAATATGTACCGCTGAATGTGGTTCGATAATCCTTGGTGTTTTGCCCTTTTTCATTTTCACTTTCCAGGAATTTCCCAATATCCGTCACTTCGGTACCGAAGCTGCCGTCGTGGTCGAATCCACGGACTTGCACCACTCCATCTTTAACATCAATATTGATATTTTTTGAGTGTCGATCCATTTGCGCCGTGAGAATATCCAGGATTTGCAGGTCAACAAGTTGTTTTCGCATTTGCCCCCGCTCGTTGGTAGTCATGGTCTTGGTATTGGCGGATCCAATGCCTGATCCCGGTGCCAGTTCCATCACCAATCCTACGCGATGGTCAATTACCGCATACTGGCTCTTTGCCGCCACCGGGGTATTGAGAAATGCGCCGACCACATCAGTCACCATATTGCGGGCGCTTTGCTTCCCATCATTAGCGCCAGTTCCAAGCACCTGTACGTAACCCGCTGTTAAACCGCTAATCGGCTCTGCTTTAAAAATCCCTTTACTGCCATCGCGAAACTCAACCAGTCGCACCTGGTTCATTGCTCCTGCGCCGAAGTGTTTGGAGGCGAGTACATCTTTATCGCTGCAGGAAATGTTTTTCTCCTGAATATTCATTCGCCCAAGATCGTTGTCAAAACGCAGTTCCTGAAGTCTGCCCCGGGCGATTTTGATATCCCCTTTCGCTTCCTGCAAGACCTTTGCCGTCGTGTCAATGTCAAATTCCAACGACTTCATGGCATAAAATGCCAGAGCGAGCGGAACTGCTTTTTTGAACGCTGCCGCAGCTTGGTCAATCGACAGGGTGCGCGTGTTGGTGCTGACATTGAAATCGCCGGAACTCATCCATTGAGGTTTATGGGCGCTTTCACTAAAAGGCCGATATTCGGCGATTTGTTCTGGAGTAAAACCCGCTTGGTGCGCGGCGAGTATTTCCTTGGCTGATAGCGGAAAAAAGCGGGTTTCCTCCATGCTCGTCGCCGCTTTTACCAGATCCATCGGTACCTTGGCATCAATCAATTCTTGGGCGCCAGGCACTCCTTGCCGATCGCTCGGCCCAATCCCCATCCGCGCATACTCTCCCAGTTCGCCTAGGTTTTTTGCGGAATACCCATTATTGGCCAATTGCTTCATCACATGGGTATCGGTAATCCCGACAGTCTTGAACGCACGAACTGCTTCGGGCGTAACCCGCACTAACTTGCTTGATGTATCAAAAAGTAGTTCCATCATTTTTGGATTCGTGACCCCCGCATCGCAATAGGCGCTCGCTATCTTTGGATCAAATCCTTCAATACCATTAAGGCTGTAATTACCCAAATTCCTGATTCCAGAGGCATCGATCCTTTTTAACACATCGGCGTATTTCGCATCATTACTAAGTCTGATGAATTTAGGCAAAGTCGTTGGGGCCGCAGACTGGACTCCGGCTATTCTGATCGTAGATACAAACGCTTCCGGGTTGCGAAGACCAGCGCCAAACTCCAGCGCTTCTTTAAAGCCCAGACCCGCTTGTAAAAATGCTCCAGCCGCCGTGCTTGACACGCCTTTGTCCGCTAGTTGTCGCGCCTGATCCAGGGTGAAACCGGCTGAAACCATGCTGGCTATCGTTGACAGGGAAGCTTTCGACGGCTGCGCCATCGGGTCGCTCTGCGCCACGCTCTGGAACACTTTCAGGTAATCATCCCGTTGCGCGGCCACCTGCGCTTTCATCGCGATCAAGGCCTCCTGCATGTCGCCTGATTTATTCAGGATCGCCCGATCCAGATGGTGATCCAGAGCAGTAAACGCTTGCCCGACCTGTGTCATCTGCACATTCAGTTTCTCGAATGCCTGTTCGCCGGTGAGTACCCGCATCCCGCTGGTGAGTTGATGAAAACGATCCAGATCCTTGAGAATCGCCCGGGTATCCGTATCGCGGAAGGCTTGCAGGCTGAACCGGGCGATACCCAGTTCTTGCCGGAATTCGCTGGACGTCGGCAACGGTCCCACACGCCGCGCTGCCAGCGAAGTCGCCTGCTGCGGTACATCATCGCCGCCTTCGACACGCAGATTCGGGATTTCAACCGCGATGTTCTTGCCACCGAGTTGTCCCTCAGTTTGGGGTAGTTCGCCGGTCGTATGTTGCTGGACATCGAGGTTGCTGCGAATGGGGGCGTTATTTTGAATGCACATTGTGAATCGTCCTCAGACACGAATGAAATGGGCGGCAATAATCGGTTCAGAAACCACCGATGGCGTCGATACGGTTTCAAAGTCCGCCGCCGCCAGCCGCTCGATCCAGATTTCCGCCGTCTGCACGAAAGCCTCCAGCCAGTTCTGAAACATCAAGCCATCGAGCGGCGCCAGCGGCGTGTGCGCCGCCAATAAAATCGTGCACTCATCCAACCGAACGCTCAGTGTCGCTCCGCCGGTTTCTCGCCAAAAGGCGTTCGCCCGCAACACATCCAGCATCCGGGCGCTGCGTTCGGCGGTGCCGACCGGCAATTCGCCGACATCCGCAAACAGTTCGACCTGTGGCAGATCGGGGTTCAAGCGAATCGTCACGCTGACCCGATCATCGAAGCGAAAACCAATGCAATCCGCTTCATCGAGCGTCAACGCTGACAGGCCAGCCGCCTTCGCCAGGTCTTGTAACAGTCCACTGAGGATCTCACGCATCATCGTCTCCTTCGCTCATCACGCGGACGGCCATTGTTCAAGGATCCGGCGAATGAGGTCTGGCCCCGCCGATTCGATGTCCAGCACGCCTTCCGGCTGCCGGACCCGGCCACGGTAGTAGACATCGTGGAAGTCGCTCGCCACGATGACCCATCGTTCTCCGAATCGCCCCGCACTGCTCGTATCGAGGGCCTGCACCAGGGCGCTGGCGTCAGCCAGCGCTGCCGAAACACGTTCGCGATCATCTTCACTGGAAGAGTAGACGCCCGCCCACGCCAGTTGTACAAACACCGCCCCCGCCGGCAACGCTACGAAATAATGCACCGCCCAGGTATTCACGCCCCGGCCCGCGACACCCAGCACGGCAAACGCCTCGTCTGGATGCTGGACGGTGTAATCAACCATCGGTTGAAACTCGAACGGCCAGACCTCCGGTGCGTTTGGCGTAACGTAAGGTCCGTCGTCGCGCCGGATCAGCGTATTCTCGAGCGCGAGTGGAATAAACGGTTGTGGTCCCAGGGGCACATTGCCCGCCCAGCCCGCCAGCTCATAAATTATCCCATTGATTTCTATCATAAAGAATTTTGCTCTCCAGTAAGTACCGGGAAATTTTCCGCCTTTGCCGACTCCCTTCGCTGCTGCAACGCCTCCCAGATATGCTCAGCCAGACCCACGCCGACTTCGTTGAACGCCAGAAATGTCATGTCCGCACCCGCTGCCTTGAGTTCCATCTCTTCCTCAGGATAGCTGCTGACCGCTCCGATCAATCCGGGAAAGCCGCGTCGTCGCAACTGCTGGCTGGCGATGCGCTTCGCCTCCGGGTCGGGCATGGCCAATACCACGGCTTTGATGCCCTCCAGCCGCAGTCGATGCCAGAACCCTGGATCTTCGGCGTCCGCGTACACCACCCGCCGCCCCTCATGCACATGCCGCTCAACCTTGTTCAAATCCGAATCAATGCCGGACACCATCAATACCTTGTGCGGATGCTCCGGCACATTCTGGCGCTTTTTGAGGAAGTCATAAGCGGCAGTTCCGGCGTGGCCCATCCCGATAATCAGAATCTGCGTGCTGCCCAGCGACACCGGCTGCTCATCAGGATGATGCTCGACCCGCTCAAAGGGTGTTAACCGGTTCTCCAGTCGCTCATACAACTGATGGGCAAACCGGTTGAACGGTGCCACGATCACAAACGACAAGGCGACCGCGATCGCCAACAGCACCAGCCAGTCGGCATCCAGTTGCCCCTTTTCGGCCATGAACTTCACGACAATCAGGGTAAATTCGCTATAACTGGTTAAAGCCAGTGCGCTCAGAAAGGCGGTGCGCGCCCGCAACCGGAAGCGGATCAGGATGAAGAAAAACAGGGCGGCTTTCAGCGGTAACAACAACGCCAGCAACACCGCCCCGCCGAAAAGGGCCAGACTGGGCCAACCCATCAGGCCAATTTGCAGAAAAAAGCCCACGAGCAGGATTTCTTTAAGCGACCACACCGCCCGCGACAGTTCCATCGCCTTCGGATGCCCCACCAGTAATACCCCCAGCAACAGTGCACCCAGTTCCGAACCCAGACCAAGGTGTTCAAAGCCCAGACCGCCGACCACCAGCGCCAGCGCCAGTCCATAGAGCGTCAACAACTCATCGTGGCCGCTCCAGTCGAGTAACTGGGTCACCAGCGGTCGTAACAACGGCAACCCGAGCACCAACAGCGCCCAGGGCGATGGGGTCGCCGCGCCAGCAAACGCCATCAGTGCCAGCGCCGCCAGATCCTGGATGATCAAAATGCCGATCGCCAGTCGGCCATGGAAAGCGCGTAGTTCGCCTTTTTCCTCCAGCGCCTTGGCCGCCAACACCGTGCTGGAAAAGCCCAGGGTGGTCGCCAGCACCAGCGCCTGCCAGACCGGCAGGGTCACCACCGCCAGAAATCCCAGGCAGAGCAACGTGCCGCTGACGGCCAGATGTAACAAGCCACCGCCCCAGACTTCGGGACGCGCCAGACTTTTAATCCGCAGTTTCAGCCCGACGCTGAACAGCAGCAGCAATACGCCCGCATGGGCGATATGATCGAGCAGTTGACTGCCCTGTTGACCGAGCGCATTCAGGACAAAACCGGCCGCCAGATAGCCCACCAGCGCAGGTAGACCGAGATGACGGGAGAGCAGGCCCAGCGCAAAGGCTAAAGCAAGCCAGAGTGCATCCATGATTAGGTAAAATCTCCTGATTAAGTTGAACGTAGTGAATCATACTGAATACCAGCCCAGAGCGGGAACTGTTCAGCCACCTGTCGCTTCTTAACGCCAGTGACTACGAATCCCACACCTTCTTTCCCCGGAGAACTTGCCATGCCGAACCCCACCATGAAAGCCGTCCGCATTCACGCCTACGGCGGTCCTGAAATGTTGCACTATGAAGAAAATGTGCCCCGTCCTATCCTCAAACCGGATGACCTGCTGATCCGGGTGCAGGCGGCGGCGGTCAATCCGGTGGACTGGAAAATCCGCGAGGGTGCGCTGCAAGGCTTGCTCCACCACACGCTGCCCCTCACGCTCGGCTGGGACGTTTCCGGTGAAGTAGTCGAGGTCGGTTCTGACGCCGGTGGCTTCAAGGTGGGCGATGCTGTATATGCCCGCCCGGACATCGAACGCGACGGTGCTTATGCCGAATACATCGCCATCAAGGCCAGCGAAGTCGCCTATAAGCCCGCCACTTTGGATCACCTGCACGCCGCCGCCGTGCCGTTAACCGCACTGACTGCCTGGCAGGCGCTGGTCGATGCCGCTCAGTTGCAGGCGGGCCAGACCGTGCTGATTCATGCCGCGGCTGGCGGCGTCGGCAGTCTGGCGGTACAACTGGCCAAGGCGCGGGGAGCGAGGGTGATTGCTACGGCTTCGGCGGTGAACACCGGACTGGTTACCGGATTGGGCGCTGATCAGTTTATCAACTACACCCAAACCCGTTTCGAAACCGTGGTGAAAGACGTGGATGTCGTGTTCGACACCGTCGGCGGCGATACCCAGGAGCGTTCCTGGCAAGTGTTAAAGCCCGGCGGCATCCTGGTATCCATCGTGAGTCCGCCTCCGGAAACCACGGCAACGGAACACGACGTCCGCAGCGCCTTCGTGTTCGTTCAACCCAGTGGCCAGCAGTTGACCGCTATCGCCGAACTGATTGATGCGGGTAGGATGAAGCCGCTCATTCACACCATTCTGCCGCTTAGTGAGTTCCGCCAAGCTCACGCCATCAGTCAGGGCGGCCATGCGCGAGGCAAAATCGTCCTGCGCGTCGCTGAAAAATGAGCCGGTTAAAAATCCCGAAACTTGAGTTTCCACATCAACCGCTCCCCCCGGCGTGTCAGCAATAAAGGACTCGTTCGGGCCACAATCCCTTCGGCGCGGCAACCCGCCCCACCCTCTGCAATGGCGGTAGGGCTGTTGCCATCATGGCCAAGAATCTCGGCGAGATCAGCCGGGCTGGTTGGCAACGAATCCATCGGTGGCAAAGCAGGCACCGTTTGGATTCCCAGCTTCCCGGCAATGTCTTCAACATTCGCCGGTTCCAGCCACCATTGATCAACGACCACATCAAATAACCGAAAGGCAACGCCTTTGCGATAATTGCCGCCATTCTGAATTTTCTCGCCATAGCCTTCGCCGAACAAAATCACCGGGCTATTGGCCCTATGAGGAAAAGCCGACTGCATTTTTTCCAGCGTCAATACTGCTTCCAAATAGGCCAGGAGTGGCGCAGGCATTTGCGCATTATCGGTGCGCCCGCGAAATTGGAGTGAACCCTCCGGTAACAAAATGATGCGGATATTAGTCCCATCAATCTTTTCCGTCACTCGCCAACGTTTGATATTTTCAAACTCCGGCAACCGGGTTTTTGTCAGGATCACTTTGTGGGTTTTTTCGTCTCGATCGTAAAGTGTTTCTATTTTTGGGTATTCCATAATCTTTCCCTCGTTGGTTAAAAATCGGGACTCGCCAAGGTTATTCATTGCCAACTTGCTGATAATAGAGTAGCTTACCTCACCTTTCACGCAACAGAATATGCTCAAAAGAGGTTCACGATGCACATCCGGGTTGGCTACGAATTGATCTACGACTGTCCACAACCGACGCCGATGATCCTGGCGCTCAGCATCCATTTTACCCGCGTTTCCGATATTCTCGTTCCTGATCACCTCATCACTCACCCTTCGGTGCCGATCACCGCCTATCGTGATGCGTTCGGCAACTGGTGCAGTCGGATTGTGGCACCGAAGGGGCAAATTCGACTGTCTACCGATGCAGTAGTTAATGATTCGGGCGTAGCCGACATTGTTGTTCCTTCGGCCCCGCAACACGCGGTGCAAGACCTGCCCAATGAGACCCTGCTGTTCCTGTTGGGGAGTCGCTATTGTGAAACCGATCGGCTCTCCCAAACCGCATGGGATTTGTTCGGCCATTCGCCCACCGGCTGGGGGCGCGTCCAGGCCGTCTGCGATTTCGTGCACCACCACATCACCTTTGGTTACGAACATGCCCGCGCCACCCGCACCGCCTGGGAAGTGTTCCACGAAAAGACCGGCGTCTGCCGCGATTATGCCCATCTCGCCGTCGCATTCTGCCGGTGCCTGAATATTCCCGCCCGCTACTGCACCGGCTATCTGGGCGATATGGGGATGCCGCCGCCCTACGGCCCGATGGATTTCGCCGCCTGGTTCGAGGTTTATCTGGGCAATCATTGGTACACCTTTGACGCCCGCAATAACGTCCCGCGGATTGGCCGGGTGCTCATCGCCCAAGGTCGTGACGCCGCCGATGTCGCATTGAGCAACACCTTTGGCCCCAACACGCTCACTCAATTCAAAGTCTGGACTGATGAAGTCAACAGTGCGCCGCAACCCTCAACGGTGCCGTCAACTACCCCTGCCTAAAGGCGGGAGCTTGTGAAGACAAGCTCGGGTTGACCAGACTCAGCCCAGAACATCGGGCTACGTTGTGTACAGGTTCAAGACTCACCTTGGGGCGCTTCCTCAACTCCAAGCTCTGAAAGTCCCGGTTGCAGACAAG
>JAIFNF010000063.1 GCA_020047885.1 Gammaproteobacteria bacterium
CACCTTCGGCAACTGCTCAAGCGGTGTCACGCGAAAGGGTCCACCGGAGCCGGTCAGCAAAATCCGGCGCACGCCGACTACATCCAGTCCTTCCGTAGCGAATGTTGGCGGCAGGCATTGAAAAATCGCGTTGTGCTCACTGTCAATCGGCAACAATTCCGCGCCATGCTCGCGCACTGTCGCCATAAACAGCGGGCCGGCCATCACCAGCGCTTCCTTATTCGCCAGCAACACCCGTTTGCCAGCATTGGCAGCAGCCAGCGTCGGCAACAAACCCGCCGCGCCCACAATCGCCGCCATGACATAACCCACTTCCGGCAAGGCGGCGACTCGCGCCAGCCCGGCGACGCCCGCCAGCACTTCAACCGGTCGCCCCGCCGACTGCAATCGATCCCGCAACTGTCCGGCAGCGTCAGCATCCGCCATCACCGCATACGCCGGTTCATGGATCAGGCACTGCTGAAAGAGCGCCTCAACATCCTGGTGCGCGGTCAGCGCCACGACTCGAAAATGGTCGGCATGGCGTTGCAATACATCCAGCGTACTCACGCCAATGGAGCCGGTGGAACCCAGGATGGTAACGCCAATCCGCCCGCTCATCCCGCGACTCCGTACAGGCCCAGCAAAAACACCGGCGCAGCGGCAGTCAGGCTATCCACGCGATCCAGAACCCCGCCATGGCCCGGCAACAGCGAACCACTATCTTTCACGCCACACTGCCGTTTCATCATGCTCTCGAACAAATCTCCAACGATGGAAAAACCCGTGGTGATCAGGCAGACCGCCATAAACACGGGCCAGCGTGCCCCATGATCCAACAACGCCGCACCGGTCAGCGCCAGCATCAGCGTCGCGATCCCCGCTCCAGCAACGCCTTCCCAGGTTTTGCCGGGACTGATGGCCGCGGCCAGCTTGCGTTGTCCCCAGCGCCGACCGGCGAAATAAGCGCCAATATCCGCACCCCAAATCAGCAGCAGCAGGAACAGGACATGGCCTGACCCCCATTCGCGGTGCAAGCCCATCAACGCTATCCAGGGTCCCACCAGGACAATGACGCCGGCAATGCTAATCAACCCGGGGCGATCTTGCCGCTCGGGATGCGCTGCGTAATGTTGCAACCAGAAAATTGCGCCGCACCAACTCAGAACGTTCAAAACCAGCAGGCTGTTCACCAGCACCGCTTGGTTCAATAAGGGCCAAACCGCCAGGATCAGCGCCAGAATGCCGCCGACATACAGTCCGCGGTCTCGAACCCGGCTAAAACCGGCCAGTCGCGTCCATTCCCAGGCACCTGGTAGAATAATCGCCAACAAGGCCATGCCGAAAACCGGCGTCGGTAATTTCAACACCGCCCAGATGACCAGAATCGCCAGAATACTGGCGGTGATGATGCGTTGTTTAAGCATCGTCAACCGGCGTCCCCGGCGCCACTTGCTCACTGGTCTGGCCAAAACGCCGCTGCCGACTGGCAAACGCCGCACAGGCCACATCCAGATCATGGGCGTCAAAATCCGGCCAGAGCCGCTCACTGAAATACAATTCCGTGTACGCCAGTTGCCAGAGCAGGAAATTGCTGATGCGTTGCTCGCCACCGGTGCGGATGAATAAATCGGGTTCAGGCAGATCGGCCAGCGACGTGTAGCGGTGAAAGGTCTCCAGCGTCACTTCGCTGGATGGCAACTGACCCGACCCCACTTCTTCAGCGATGCGCTGCGCCGCCCGGACAATATCCCAGCGACCGCCATAGTTCGCGGCGATCACCAGCGTTAAACCGGTGTTGTGGGCGGTGCGCTGCGCGGCCTTGGCCATATAATCCTGCAAAGTCGGTGAAAACGCCCGGTGGTCGCCAATAAACCGCATCCGCACATTCGCCGCATCCAACCGACGGATCTCACTGCGCAACGTGCGAATGAACAGATTCATCAAAATTTCGACTTCCGGCCGGGGACGCCGCCAGTTCTCGCTGCTGAACGCAAACAGCGTCAAGACCTCAATGCCGCGCTCAGCACAGGTTTCGACCACTCTGCGCACGGCTTTTGCGCCCTCGCGATGTCCAGCCGTGCGTGGCAGTCCACGTTGCTGCGCCCAGCGACCATTACCGTCCATCACAATCACGACATGACGGGGCAACCGATCCTGCATCACTGGCCGAACTGCGGCCTCATCCGCCATGCATCCGGCTCCTGATGAAACTCATTTTCAATCCCTGGAACCGACCCTAAATTTCCATCAACTCGGCTTCCTTGGCGGCCAGCATCTTCTCCACATCCTGGATATACCGATCCGTCAATTTCTGCATCTCATCCTGGGCCTGCCGTTCCGCATCTTCGGGGATTTTCTTATCCTTGAGCAACACTTTAAACTGGCTATTGGCGTCCCGCCGGATGTTGCGGATCGCCACCTTGGCACCCTCACCCTCTTGGCGAACGACCTTGACCAAGTCGCGGCGGCGATCTTCAGTCAAGGGCGGCAACGGTACCCGAATCGCTGTACCCGCCGTCACCGGATTCAGCCCAAGATCGGATTTCATGATCGCCTTCTCAATCGGCCCTACCAGATTTCTTTCCCAGGGCGTGACCAGCAAGGTGCGCGCATCGGATACCCCCACCGAAGCCACCTGATTCAGCGGCGTGTCGTTGCCATAATAGCTGACCATAATATGATCGAGCAGGCTGGCGTGTGCGCGCCCAGTCCGCAACTTGGTCAATTCCTGCTTGAGGCTATCGACGCTTTTGGTCATCCGGTCGGTAGAGTCTTTCTTAATCTCGTTAATCATGTTGTTATTCCCGTACTACGGTCGTGCCCACGTTCTCGCCGCAGACAATCCGCACCAGGTCGCCATGGCGGTTAATGTTGAAAACCATCAGTGGCAGGTTATGTTCGCGGCACATGACAATCGCCGTGGCGTCCATGACCTGCAGTTTACGCTCCAACGCTTCGTCATAAGTCAGCCGCTCATAGCGCACCGCCTGCGGATCCTTAAAGGGGTCAGCGGAATAAATCCCGTCCACTTTGGTGGCTTTGAGCATCACGTCAGCGCCGATCTCAACCGCTCGCAGGCTGGCGGCTGAATCGGTGGTAAAAAAGGGATTGCCGGTGCCGGCGGCGAAGATCACCACCCGACCCTTTTCCAAATGGCGAACAGCACGGCGGCGCAGATAGTCCTCGCAAACCTGGTTGATGCGAATGGCTGACATCACCCGGGTGAATACGCCCAACCGCTCCAGATTGTCCTGCATGGCCAGCGAATTCATCACCGTCGCCAGCATCCCCATGTGGTCGGCAGTGACCCGGTCAATACCGGCTCGCGCCAACCCGGCACCCCGGAACAAGTTGCCGCCACCGATCACCATCCCGATTTCCACACCCAGTTGGCGCACCTCCCGCACCTCGTCGGCCATGCGCGCGATCACCTCGGTATCGATGCCGTAATCGCCCGAGCCCATCAGGGCTTCGCCGCTGAGCTTGAGGAGAATGCGTTTAAACACAGGGGTGGAATTTGGCATGGATGTTCAGTCGCCGCGCGCCGCCGCCATCACTTCAGCAGCGAAATTGTCGGATTTCTTCTCAATGCCCTCACCCAGTTCAAAGCGTTCGAAGCGGATGGCCTGAGCCTTGCGCGACTGGAGTAATTTCTCCACGGTCTGATCGGTGTCCCGGATAAACGGCTGACCGAGCAGCGTGTTGGCTTCCAGATACTTGCGCAGCTTCCCTTCCACGATTTTTTCAACAATCTTCTCGACCACGTGAGCCGGCTTGTCCTTCGCCTCTTCCGCCGCCTGCGCTGCGTAAATCGCTTTTTCCCTGGCGAGAATGTCGGCCGGCACCTGATCGGCGCTCAAGCACAAAGGCCGACTGGCGGCAATGTGCATCGCAATATCCTTCGCCAACTCGGCGTCGCCACCCGCCAATTCCACCAGTACGCCAATGCGCGTTCCGTGCAGGTAAGCGCCTAAAATACCGTCGGTCGTGGCCAGCCGGGCGAAGCGCCGGACGCTGATGTTCTCACCGATTTTGGCGATGCACTCGCGCCGATTCTGTTCGACACTTTGACCGTTCACTATGTTGGTGGCCAGCAGCGCCTCCAGATCAGTCGGTCCGCTCTCTAGCGCCACCTCAGCCACGGCACCGACGAACGCCCGGAAATCGTCATTCTTGGTGACAAAGTCGGTTTCGCAGTTGATTTCGACCATAGCGACGGCACCACTGGCCTGCCGAACCACAATCAAACCCTCCGCAGCGATGCGGCTGGCCTTCTTGTCCGCCTTGGCCTGACCGGCCTTGCGCATCAGATCGACCGCCGCCTCAAGATCGCCGCCGGTTTCCTGCAACGCCCGCTTGCACTCCATCATTCCCGAACCTGTACGCTCGCGCAGTTCTTTCACCAGCGTCGCCGTAATTTCCGCCATGCTTGTCTACCTCTAAAAAAACATTCTGCCACTTTCGGCAAATTCATCAAAAAGGCTCGCGAGCGTTAGGCGCACGAGCCTTCCTGGGATCAAACGCTCATCCGGGGACTTCAGGCACCCTCGCTGGCGGGCAACGGCTCCTCGGGAATTTCGACAAATTCTTCCTCGCGGCTCCGTCCCGTCGCCAACACAGCGCGGCCTTCCAGCACCGCCTCGGCGACTCCGCCGACATACAACTGAATGGCGCGAATCGCGTCGTCATTGCCGGGAACGACATAGTTCACGCCATCCGGCGAGTTGTTCGTATCGACCACGCCAATAACCGGAATCCCCAGTTTGTTGGCTTCCTGCACGGCGATCTTCTCGTGACCGACGTCAACGATAAACAACGCATCGGGCAGACTGGCCATATCCTTGATACCACCCAGACTACGATCCAACTTCTCCATCTCGCGCCGCAGACCGATCACTTCTTTCTTGGCCAGCCGCTCGAAGGTGCCATCCTGCACCATCAGCTCCAGATCCTTGAGCCGCTTGATGGACTGCCGGACGGTCTTGAAATTGGTCAGCATGCCGCCGAGCCAGCGGTGATTGACGTAGGGCATCCCGGCGCGAATTGCGGCCTCGGCGGTCGCTTCGCGGGCCGAGCGCTTGGTGCCCACCAGCAGAACCTTGCCGCCTTTCGACGCCAGTTTGCCGATGAAATTCAGCGACTCAAGATAAAGCGGCAGGGTGGCTTCCAGATTAATGATATGAATCTTGCTGCGCGCCCCGAAGATATACGGAGCCATCTTGGGATTCCAGTAGCGGGTCTGGTGGCCGAAATGCACACCGGCCTCCAGCATCTGGCGCATGGACATAGTGGCCATTGCTCAGTGTTCTCCTTGATAAATTTGGGGTTGAGCCTCCACCCGCCCCGGACAGCGACCCCAACTTCGGGCACCCGGCTACCCGTGTCGGCGGATGTGAGAATTGTGGCTATCGGTGTTTATTCACACATTGAGGTGAACTACCGTTTGCCTAAAAGGCGCGCGCTTTATACCATGGATTGATTTGGAAAACCAAATGAACCGCCGCCCGTCAAGGGCTGTCCCAACTTTCTGCAACGGCAAGCGTCGCCGCCAGAGCGACTTTCCGCCGGCCCGAAACTGCCCAAGCGCCACTAAGACCGTAGCTGACCGATCGACCCATGTTCCAGAATCCGAATCCCAATTCCCCAAAAATTACCTACAAGACCCCCGCCGAGATCGAAAAAATGCGGGTCGCCGGTCGGCTGGCTGCCGAAGTCCTGGATATGATCGCCCCCTATGTGCAAGAGGGCATCGCCACCGAGGAGCTAGACCGGATTTGCCATGACTACATGGTCAATGTGCAGAACGTGATTCCGGCTCCGCTCAACTATCGCGGCTTTCCCAAATCCATCTGCACCTCGGTCAACCATGTCATCTGCCATGGCATCCCCGGTCCGAAGACCTTGAAAAAGGGTGACGTGATCAATATCGACATCACCGTGATCAAGGATGGCTACCACGGCGATACCAGCCGGATGTTCCAGATTGGGACGCCCCCCCTGGCCGCGCAACGGGTCTGCCAGATTGCCTACGAATGTTTATGCATCGGCATCAGCATGGTGCGTCCGGGTCTCCACCTGGGCGATATCGGCCACGCCATCCAGAAACATGCGGAATCCCAGCACTGTTCAGTGGTGCGTGAATATTGTGGCCACGGCATCGGCCTGGCCTTCCACGAAGATCCACAGGTTCTGCATTACGGCAAACCCGGCGAAGGCGTTCTGTTGGTTCCGGGCATGACCTTCACCATTGAACCGATGATCAATGCCGGCAAGCGGCATGTCAAAAAGCTGCCTGACCACTGGACGGTGGTCACCAAAGACCACAGTATTTCCGCCCAGTGGGAGCATACGATCCTGGTCACCACGACCGGCCATGAAATTTTGACGTTAAGCCCTGGCGCAACGCTTTGACCCTCACGCTCCCACTGAACTCCATGTCTTTCCCCATTCCCCTGCAAGACCACGCGCCCTGGCGCGATCAGGCACTGTTTGACACGGACGCCTTTGAGCAGGAGCTGGCGACCAGCGCCAGTTCAATCTCACCTTTCCGCACGTTGCTCAAACAAAGCGCCATCCACCTCCGGGCGCTATTCCAGCAGGGCGTACCAACCGATGAACTGGTGCTGGCGCGCGCCCGGTTAATGGATGAAGTGCTACAGCGGATCTGGTTACGGTTTTTTACGGCAGACGCGCTGGATCTGACGCTGGTCGCGGTGGGCGGCTATGGCCGTGGTGAACTGCATCCGGGTTCGGATGTGGATATCATGATTCTGCTCGGGGATCAGGCGCTGGAGGTTCACCGGTCTGAGCTGGAAGATTTTCTCGCCTTCCTGTGGGACATCGGTCTGGAAGTTGGCCATAGCGTCCGCACGGTGGAAGATTGCGCCCGGGAAGGCGCGGCGGACATCACCGTCGCCACCAGTTTGATGGAAGCGCGACGACTCACCGGTTCAGCCACGCTGTTTGAGCAGATGCGGGCTGTCACGGGTCCCGACCGGATTTGGCCGGATGCCGCCTTTTTCGAGTCCAAACGCCAGGAACGCTGTCAGCGCTGCCGCAAATACAATGAAACTGCGTTTAACCTCGAACCCAATATCAAGGAAGGTCTCGGCGGCTTGCGCGATTTGCAGATGATCGGCTGGGTGGCCAAGCGCCATTTCGGTGCCAGCACCCTCTATGAACTGGTCAGCCACGAATTTCTGAGTCCACGCGAATATGACGAACTGATCGAATGCCGTAACTTCCTCTGGCAGCTCCGCTTTGCCCTGCACACGCTCACCGGCCGCCGTGAAGATGTGCTGCTGTTTGACCACCAGCGCCGGGTGGCTGAACAATTCGGCTATCAAGACCAGGATCAAAACCTGGCGGTCGAGCAGTTCATGCAGCGCTATTACCGCACGGTCAACGCGCTGAGTCGGCTCAACGAGATGCTGCTGCAATTGTTCGAAGAAGCGATCCTGCTGGCCGATGAGCCAGGGGAACCGACGCCGATCAATCGCCGGTTCCAGGCGCGGCGCGGTTATCTGGAAGTGACCCGACCCAATGTATTTCTCCGCTATCCGTTCGCCCTGCTGGAAATTTTCCTGGTTTTGCAGCAACACCCGGAGATCAAGGGGATCCGCGCCTCCACCATCCGGCTGATCCGTGACCATCAACCACTGATCGACGACAAATTCCGCAATGACATGCGCCCGCGCAGCCTGTTCATGGAAATTCTGCGCCAGCCTTACGGCGTGACCCAACAACTGCGGCTGATGAATGCTTATGGCGTGTTGCCAGCCTACCTGCCGGAGTTTGGCCATATCGTGGGTCGGATGCAGTATGACCTGTTCCACGCCTACACGGTGGATCAGCATATTTTGTTCGTGGTACGCAATCTGCGGCGGTTCTTCCTGCCCCAGTTCGCCGACCAGCTCCCGCAATGCAGCGCCATTATGGAGCGGTTGCCGAAACCGGAACTGCTCTACATCGCCGGTTTATACCATGACATCGCCAAGGGTCGTGGCGGCGATCATTCCGAACTGGGCGCTGAGGATGCTAAACACTTCTGTCGGCAGCACGGCCTGAGTCCTTTCGACACCCGACTGGTCGCCTGGCTGGTGCGCCACCATCTCACGCTCTCCATCACCGCCCAGAAAAAGGACACCCATGACCCGGAGGTCATCCACGACTTTGCCCGGTTGATGGGCGATCAGATGCATCTGGATTACCTGTACCTGTTGACGGTTGCCGACATCCGCGCCACTAATCCCAAATTGTGGAACACCTGGCGCGGGTCGCTGCTTTGGCAGTTGTACGAGGCTACCCGCCGGGCGTTGCGGCGCGGGTTGGACAACCCGATTGACAAAGAAGAGCGCATCCGGGACGTGCAAAACCAGGCGCGTCGGTTGTTGCAGGTCGCCAAAATCGACGAGGAGCGGATCAACCACGTCTGGGAAGGGTTCGGCGACGACTATTTTCTGCGCCATGCCGCCGATGAAATCACTTGGCACACCCGAGCGATTATCAAGCACGGTTACAAGGAACGGCCGTTAGTGATGGGTCGCGCTGATCCGGGTCGGGGCGGCACGGAAATCTTCATCTACACCCGCGACCAGGACAACCTGTTTGCGCTGATCACTTCTGTTCTTGACCAGTTGGGGCTGACGATTCTCGATGCCCGCATTATCACCGGGCATAGCGGCTATACGCTGGACAGTTTCACCGTGCTGGAAGATACCGGCCTGCCGATTCAGGAGCGCAGCCGGATCAAGGAAATTGTGACTACGCTCATTGCTGCGCTTCAGCAACCTGACGCCATGCCCCCGATGCCCAGTCGGCATATCTCACGCATTCAGAAAGCGTTTCAAACGCCGACGTGCGTATCGTTTCATGAAGACGCGGCGAACAGCCGCACGGTCGTAGAACTGTTCTCCTGGGATCGCCCGGGACTGCTCTGCCGGGTCGGTCAGGCGTTCATGGAATGCGGGGTGCAGGTGCACAATGCCAAGATCATAACGGTCGGGGCCCGAGCCGAGGACGTGTTTTTCGTCACTGACCGCGAAAATCGACCGTTGAATGAACCGCAAAAGTACGCCGCGTTGCGCCTGGCGCTGGTTGCACAACTGGATTTCGATGAAGAACAAGGCTAAAAGCCAAAAATCTGAGGGAGATGTTGCGATGTTGACGAAAATTCGCTGGATCGTGCTACCGCTGTTGATGATGTTGAATGGATTTTTCACAACGGGCTATGCGGCAGCGCCAGAAGCCATCCTCAAAGAGGGTCCCTGCCCGACCGGTTATCACACCGAGGGTCGTTACTGCGTCGGCAATCGGCAGAGCGATCCGCCCACCGCGATGAGCAAGGATGGCCCCTGCCCGGCTGGCTACCACACCGAGGGCCATTATTGCGTGGGCAATCGCAACGCTTTACCCCGAAATGCGCTTCCCAAAGACGGTCCCTGCCCCACCGGCTACCATACCGAGGGTCGCTATTGCGTCAGCAATCAGCACTGAGGGGAAACCCATTCATGCTGATCTCGAAGATCGGACTAGAGAGGCAGCATTCCTTTCTTCACTAATTCGGCCACATCGGAAGGTTTACCGGCCAATAACAACGCCCGTTCCGTAACTTCGCGTTGTTCAAGCATCTCCGCCCAGTTAGCCATCACCCGTTGGCGTAACGGTTCCGGTAATTCCGCCAGTGCCTCGCCTGCCGCCCCGCGTAGCGCCCGAAACCGCTCCAGGGCGCGTTGGGTTTCCACAATAGGGCGTCCCAGCCAATGCGCCAGGGATGCTGATTCAAACCAGTAATGTTCGCGTTCCAGGGCAGCGGCGATCTCAGGCCAGTCGGGTAACGCCGCATCAACCGGGGCGTGATTCTGAACGTACAGATGCAGATACCCCAGCGTCATGGCAAACGGACCGGAGTCTTGTACCCGCTCCAACGGCTCCATCAGCTTCGCCGTCCAAGTCGCCACTTCAGCAGCGGCCCCGGCATCGCCACTCCGCCAGGCCCACAGCGCCAGGGCGCGGAGCAGGTAAGCC
>JAIFNF010000052.1 GCA_020047885.1 Gammaproteobacteria bacterium
GAATGGGAACTGAATTTACAACGGGTCATGCGGGAACTGGCTCGTCGGGAATGTAACGAAGTCCATGTTGAATGTGGCTCCACCTTGGCGGGTGCATTGCTGCAAGCCAGGCTAATAGACGAACTGGTGATTTACCTGGCCCCGATCCTGCTTGGCGACCGGGCGCGAGGTCTGTTTGCATTGCCGGAATTGACCACCATGCAGGAGCGGTGGGAACTGGAAATACGCGATGTGCGAGCGGTGGGAAAGGATTGGCGCATTAAGCTCCGCCCAGTTTGATGCGATTGATGAGCCGGAGAATGTAATGTCCTACAGTAGTTTTACCCTCAAGCGGGTTAAGGAAGAATTTGATATAAAAATTATCGAAAATAGTGATCTTTTTTCATCCATTCAAGCGATTGGTATTAGTGAATATCTGCAAATCACTTTAAATTATAATGTTCCTTTGGCGTTGGCGATCAGCACGGAAAAAGCGCGCTCCGAACTGATTATTACTAATGTGCTTTTGGAGTTGAAGCGTTATTTGAACGATCAAATGAGTCTGTTTTCCGGTATCAATCTGGATGTCGATAAAGAACGCGATTTGAATGGATTTTGCGATTACATTCTTAGTCGTTCGCCGGAACAGTTTTATTTGAATGCCCCTATCATCACCATTGTTGAAGCCAAGAATGAACAAGTCACTACCGGCTTGGGTCAATGTATCGCTGAAATGATCGGAGCAAAGATGTTTAATGAGCGAGAAAACTGTCCTGTCGATAAAATTTACGGGGTGGTCACTACGGGAAATAACTGGAAATTCCTGAAATATGAACAGAGTATTGCTTATATTGACAAGCCTGAATACTACATTGCTGATGTCGATAAAGTTTTGGGTATTCTGGTTAAAATGGTGAGCATGGAAGCCTGATTTTTCCGACTATCAACCACCGCCTCTTTGAGAACGCCAGCCATGTTCACCGGCATTATTACTGCTATCGGCGCGATAACCACGATTCAGCCTAAAGGCGGCGATGTCCGTCTGCGCATCGCGGCGGGGAAACTCGATTTGCGCGACGTGCAACTGGGCGACAGTATCGCCGTCAACGGTGTCTGCCTGACCGCTACTGAACACTCCAGTGACGGTTTCTGGGCGGACGCTTCGCGGGAAACCCTGGAGCGCACCACCCTGGGCGCGGCGAAATCCGGAACTCCGGTGAATCTGGAAAAGGCGCTGACGCCGACCACCCGACTGGGCGGCCACCTGGTCAGTGGGCATGTCGATGGCATTGGCACCGTCACCGAATGGCGTCCCGATGGCCGCTCTTGGCGGTTGCGTATTCAGGCACCGGACGGACTGGCTCGCTATATCGCTGAAAAAGGCTCGATCTGCATCGACGGTGTCAGTCTCACGGTCAACCGGGTTGATGGCGCAGCCTTTGAACTCAACATCGTGCCGCATACCCTGGCGGAAACCACCCTCGCCGATTTTAAAACCGGTCAGAAAGTGAATCTGGAAGTAGACCTGATCGCCCGCTATCTGGAACGACTCCTGCTCGGCGACCGCGCGGCGCAACCGGGGAACACCGGCCTGACTGAAGGTCTGCTGCGCGAACACGGATTCTGGAAATAGCTATGGCGTTGAACAGTATTGACGAAATCCTGACCGACCTCCGGCAGGGCCGCATGGTCATCATCATGGATGACGAAGACCGGGAAAACGAAGGCGACCTGTTAATGGCCGCTGCCATGGTTCGCCCTGAAGACATCAACTTCATGGCTCGCTATGGGCGCGGCCTGATCTGCCTGACCCTGATCCGCGAGCGCTGCCAGCAATTGCGCCTGCCACTCATGGTGCAGGACAATGCCTCACCTTACTCGACGAATTTCACCGTTTCCATTGAAGCCGCCCAAGGTGTCACGACCGGTATTTCCGCCTACGACCGCGCCCATACCATCCGCACTGCCGTTCAACCGGACGCCCAGCCCGAGGATCTCGTGCAACCCGGCCATATTTTCCCGCTCATGGCGCAACCGGGCGGTGTCCTAACCCGCGCCGGCCACACGGAAGCCGGTTGTGACCTGACCCGGTTGGCGGGACTGGAACCGGCGGCAGTCATCGTCGAAATCCTCAACGAGGATGGCAACATGGCCCGGCGACCGGATCTGGAGATTTTCGCGGAACAGCATGGCGTCAAAATCGGCACCATCGCTGATTTAATCCGCTACCGGATGCAGAATGAGAAAACGGTTGAACGGGTCGCTGATGTATTGATGGACACCGAATTTGGCCCCTTCCGGGTTCTGACCTATCAGGATGTCGTCGGGCGGCAGGTACATTTTGCCCTGGTCAAGGGTGAGATTCAGCCCGATGAACCGGTACTGGTGCGGGTTCACGTGCAACACCTGCTCAGCGATCTACTGGCGCTACGTTTACCCGACAGTGGCTGGCCGTTGCGCGACGCCTTGCAACGGGTGGCGAATGAACCGTCCGGGGTGCTGATCTTCCTCAGTCGGCCCGAAGAACCGGCGACACTGATTCGGCGGATGCGCGGCTACCAGTTTGGTGCCAGCGAACCCGCCCGCGTGGCCGATCCATCGACCGAATTACGCACCTACGGGATTGGCGCACAGATGCTGCTCGACATTGGCGTCCATCGGATGCGGGTGCTCGGCGCGCCCCGCCGCCTCACCGGCCTGTCCGGCTTCAATCTGGAACTGGTTGAATACGTGTCCTGAACCCTGCCCTTCCCCCTGCTTAACTACGGAATCTCCGCCATGCACGCATCCATCAACACCCTCGAAGGCGATTTCACGCCCCTGCCGGATACCCGCTTCGCCCTGGTCGCGGCGCGGTTTAACAGTTTCATCGTGCAGAACCTGATTGACGGTGCGGTCGATGCGCTGCGGCGGCATGGCGTCCCTGAAGCCAGTATCGACCTGATCTGGACGCCTGGCTCGTTTGAACTGCCGCTCGCTGCCCAGCGCCTCGCCGCCAGCGAACGCTATGATGGCATCGTCGCCCTGGGCGCTATCATTCGCGGCGGCACCCCGCATTTTGAATATGTCGCCAGTGAATGCGTCAAGGGTCTGGCCGGTGTGTCGCTGGAATACGATCTGCCGGTCGGCTTCGGCGTGTTGACGGTGGACACCATTGAACAGGCTATAGAACGCGCGGGCACCAAGGCCGGCAACAAGGGCGTTGAAGCCGCGATGGCGGTGCTGGAAATGGTGAGCCTGTTGCGCCGACTGGAAGGCTGAATAGTGAGCGAACCGACGCGCAAAACACCCTCCAGCAAGCGCACTTGGGCACGGCGCTGCGCGATGCAGGCGCTGTATCAGTGGCAGTTGACGGGCCAGGATCCGGCGACCATCGCCAGCCAGTTCCTGGCGGATCTGGACTTGCCGAAAGCCGATCCCGAGTATTTCCAGGAGTTGTTACAGCGAACCCCGGCGCTGGCACCCGAGATTGATGCGGCGCTGCAGCCGTTGCTGGATCGGCCACTGGAGCAGGTCGATCCAGTGGAACGGGCTATTTTGCGCATTGGCGGTTATGAATTGATGCAGCGCCCGGAGATCGCTTACCGAATCATCATTAATGAAGCGGTGGAACTGGCGAAGCTGTTTGGCGCGGAGCAGGGCCATCGGTTTGTGAACGGGGTGCTCGATAAACTGGCTCATGTGGTGCGCCAGGCGGAGTGTGCGCCCCGTTCCTGAGGACACAAAAATCCTCCTGTTGATGTGACCGCGATTTTTTGGGAGGCTTCGATGCCTGGAACTGTTCAGTGCTTGCCAATCGAACCCCATAATTTTTGCACCCAGGACTTTTTGGACAGCTCCGGACGGATGCCCTGCATTAGAAAATGCTCGGTGTAGCGCTTGTCGGCTTCCATAATGTGTTTGGTCAGCCAGACTTTGAGAAAGTGCGCTAGCTCAAAACTGATGGAACTCTTGCCTGACTCTATTTTGGTGCGAAAATCGCCCAATTGCCCGATCAATCGGTCATGCTCTTCTTTATGACGTTCATATGCTGGGTAATGCAAAATCCGCATTAAACTCTCTTCGACTGCGAAGTGTATCCGGGTATATTCACCCAATTTTTCGACGATTTGACGGGTTACATCGGCACCTTGCCGTTGCTGGATCGCTTCGTGAATCTGATTCAGCAAATCCACGAGCACCTTGTGTTGCTCATCGATTTCTTCAATGCCGACGCTTAATTCGTTAGACCACTCAATGAACCTCACCATAATGTCTATCCTCGCTGTGTTTGTATTTTATCGGGCCAGGAAGCTGAAAGACCGCACGGGACACTGGGGAATTATACGCCGGAGATCCGGGCAACGATTCGATAAATCACCCGTTATAATGCCGGTAAACTCAAAATCCCTCCTGATTTCCTTTTTCAACGGGGGGACTGAACGGCTACTCGCCATGCCAACGACCACGATTTTGACCCATGACCGCAACCGCTCATCGCCCATCGCCGCCTGACGCTGCGCCGCTAACGCCCCGCCAGATCGTCAAACACGCCATCGCCCACCTGGATCATCTGCTGCCCGGTCAGGCACCCATTCTGAATTTCGTTCATCACAACACCCTGCATGGTTATCAACATCTGCCGTTTGAGCAGGCGCTGGCCGAAGCGGAACAGCTCACCGGGATCCGGGCGTGGCTGCCGGAAGAGGAATTCCGTAAGCGCTATCGGGAGGGTCGCATTGACGATGCGGACTGGGAAGCGGTCTTTGCGCAGCGCCCGGCACTGCATCCCGGAGCGACGCTGGCGCTCATCGGCGATCGGGTCATTCCCCGGAGTGAGGTGTTACAAATCTCGCTGATTCATGGCGTCGAAGCGCTCACCCCCAGCCAACTGGTCTGGCAGATGGAAGAACTCGACGCCACCCGCCGCTTCCAGGACGACGTACCAGAAATGGCCGGTCAACGATTGTTAAAAACGGCTGGGCAGGATCGCGGTGCAGCGCTGGAAGACCTGTGGCGGGCCAGCCTCGACGCTTTCCAGTTGCCCGCCGCCAGCTTGCACCCGGAAGACTTGGTCGATTTGCAATTGAATCTGGCCAAGTCGCTGCTGGCGCGGTTTAGAACCGAAAACAGCGAGAATACCGAAGGGCCGGTCGTCCACCCGCGGATGCAGGCGGAAGCGCTGGCGCTGATTGAACGGCTGTGCACGGATGTGGGGGCAGGCGTCACCTTGCGCGGTCTGCTGCAAACGCTCACCGGTCAGGATTTACTGGATGAAGTTCGCCCCCAACTCATTCGCTGCTGCGCCGCTCATCTGGATGAAGGACTGGCCGCCTGGAATTTGCCGGGTCGCCACGAAGGGTTGTACCCGGCCTGGCATCGCTTGGCGGTCAATGACCTGGCCGGAAACTTCACGGGAGGGTCGGCGGAGCGTCAGCCCCTGACCCGCTGGCCCGAGGAATCGGTCGACGCGATCATTACTGAATTGCGGCGACTAGGACTACCCGAATTCCGCTGGGCGGGCTATCTCACCCGCCTGGCGTTGGAACTGCCCGGATGGTCGGGGATGATCAACTGGCGGCAACAGCATCCTGATTACCCGGCCAACCGGGAAACGCCGGTGGCGCTGGCCGATTATCTGGCGGTGCGGCTGTGCCTGGACGGGCTGTGGATTGAACACCAGGTTCGGGAAACCTGGGGACTGGAAGGAAGTCTGCCGGCGTTGCGCACTTATCTATTGGCGAATCCGGCAGAAGCGCTGGTTCGGTATGCGCTTTATGAAGGACGTTTGCCCGAGTATCTGGCCAGCCGGGCGCGGGGATTGATTGAGAATCCACGGGTGCAGTCCAGCGACCCCGATTTTAGGGATCCGTCCAACCACCCCGACCTAGCCGATTGTGCCTCCCTGTCCAGAGAGCAGTCGAACCACCCCGGCGCTTCGCGCCACCCCTCCTTAGCCAAGGAGGGGAGAGATGCGTGGGATACGCTGGCGGATATGATCTGGACCTGGCGGCACAGTCCAGTGGCTGATCAGCCGGGTCTACCGACAGTGCCTGGCGATGCCTGGCGGCTGTTCCGGCTCGCTCAGCATCTCGGCCTGTCCGGTGGTGAATTGCGCGCCCTCCCCCTGACTGACCGGGAACGCCTGCTGGCGGCATTGGACGAACTGTCGCCCGGTCAGCGTGGCGCACTTTGGCAATCGGCGTATGAACATCATTACCGGGACGCGCTGATTAACGCCCTGGCTAGTAATCATGGGCGCTGGGCGGTTCGTGAGCGTCGGCCACAAGCGCAAATCGTGTTCTGCATCGATGACCGTGAGGAAGGATTCCGCCGTCATCTGGAGGAGTTGAATCCGGAGATCGAGACCTTAGGCGCGGCAGGTTTCTTTGGCGTGGCGATGAACTGGCGAGGGCTGGATGACTTGACCGTGACGCCGCTGTGCCCGGTGGTGGTGGCACCCGCTCACGAAGTCCATGAAATCCCCCGACCCGGAACCGACCGCGAACATGCCGACCGCAACCAGCACCGCCAGCAGCGGGGTCAACTCCGCGCCTTCTATCAGGAAATTCGCCGCAATCTGCTGTCGTCCGCGCCGCTGATTGCCGCCTTGACGCCCGGCCTGTTGCCGATTCTGGTGGGCAAGGTCTTCGCGCCCTTCCGGCAGGGACAACTGGCTGAGGCGCTGAATGCGTACTGGGTTCCGGACGCGCCAACGGAAGCGGCGATTAACGCGGCGAATTCTGACCTTCCAGCCACCCCGGAACAGCCGCGCCCTGGTTTTACCGACGCTGAACAGGCCGACCGGGTGGCGGGGTTGCTGCGCAATATCGGCCTGACTTCTCAATTTGCGCCGCTAGTGATCCTCATGGGCCACGGGTCGATGAGTCAGAACAATCCGCACCTGGGCGCTTATGACTGTGGCGCGTGCGGCGGGCGGCATGGCGGACCCAATGCCCGCACCTTCGCCGCCATGGCCAACCGTCCCGAAGTGCGGAAGTTACTGGCCGAACGCGGGATCATCGTTCCCGCCGAAACCGGGTTCATCGGCGCGGAACACAATACCTGTGATGAAAAGATCACGTTCTATGACCTGGCGGATTTGCCGACGGCGCTGGAACCGGCGTTCCGGGAATTGCAGCGGTGGCTGGATCAAGCCCGTGCGCTGTCCGCCCATGAGCGATGTCGGCGTTTTGCCTCTGCTCCGCGCAACCCGACGCCAACGGAGGCACTGCGCCATGTGATCGAACGCTCCCGCGACTTCAGCCAGGCTCGCCCGGAACTGGGTCACGCCACGAATGCCGCAGCGCTGGTGGGTCGCCGGTCAATGAGTCAGGGCGTGTTTCTCGACCGGCGGGCGTTTCTGGTGTCCTACGATCCCACCCAAGACCCCAGCGGGACGGTGCTGGAAGGCATTTTGCTGGCGGTCGGGCCGGTGGGGGCTGGTATTAACCTGGAATACTACTTTTCCACGGTCAACAATGAGCGACTGGGTTGCGGCACCAAGACGCCGCATAACGTGACCGGGCTGTTTGCGGTGATGGAGGGGGCCAGCAGTGATTTACGCACCGGCCTGCCCCGACAGATGATTGAGATTCACGAACCGGTGCGGCTGCAAATCGTGGTGGAGGCTAAGACTGAGATTCTCGCCGCGATTTACGGTCGCCAGGCTGCGTTGCGCGAGTTGATTGGGAACGAGTGGGTTCATTTGATCGCCAAGGACCCGGAGACCGGAGAGTTCACGATGTTTGACCCGGCGCAGGGTTTTGTGCCGTGGACCGGGCAGGTGAAACCGTTGCCGATGCATCGCCGGTCGGGGGATTGGTATCGGGGACAGACGGACCCTTTGCCGCCAGCGTTGATGGGTGAGGTGCCGATGGATTCAGGGACGCTCGCGACATCGCCGTAACCCGGTTGCTTGAGTTCCCTCATTAACTTTCTGGAGTTCCGCCATGCGCTTCTTCAACACCGAAGGCCCGGTCCGGCCCGAAGATCACTACTATCTGCCGCCTCTAAGTCGTTGGAATCTCGACGAGGTCCTGACGCTCATCGACCAGAAGAAATACTTCCTGCTCCATGCCCCGCGCCAGACCGGCAAGACCACCTGTCTCTTGGCGCTGATGGAATTTCTGAATCGGGAAGGGCGTTACCGGGCGGTGTACGCGAATTTGGAAACCGCCCAGGCCGCCCGCGAGAATGTCACCCTGGCGATGGCGGACATCGTGCAGACCATCGCTGAGGCGGCCGCCCAACAGGCCAGTGATGCCACGCTGGAAGGTCTGGCCCAGACAGTGCTGAACGAGAACGCCCCGACCCGCGCCCTGCGGCGCTTCCTGACCGATTGGTGTCAACGGACGCCACAACCGCTGGTGCTGATGCTGGATGAGGTTGATGCCCTGGTGGGGGATACCCTCATCACCCTGCTGCGCCAACTCCGGGCCGGTTATCCGCAGCGACCCACCGCTTTTCCACAGACGGTCATCCTGTGCGGGGTGCGCGATCTGCGCGACTACCGGATTCACGCCCGTTCCGAACCCAGTCCGATCACCGGCGGCAGCGCCTTCAATATCAAAGCGGAATCCTTGCGGCTGGGCGATTTCACTGCCGATGAAACGGCAGCCCTGCTCCAGGAACACACGGACGAGACCGGGCAGGTCTTTACCCCCGACGCCCTGGCCCGCGTTTGGGAACTCACCCAGGGCCAGCCATGGTTGGTCAATGCGTTAGCGTACCACGTCTGTTTCCGTCTACCTGCTGGCCGCGACCGCAGCCAGCCGATCACCACGGATCTCATCGACCAGGCCAAAGAACGGCTGATCGTCAACCGGGTGACCCATCTGGATCAACTCGCCGACAAACTGCGCGAGGAGCGGGTGCGCCGAGTGATCGAACCGATGCTGGCGGGAACGCTCATGGAGGGTGTCCCCGAAGATGACCGGCAGTATCTGGTGGACCTGGGGTTGTTGCGCCGCGACGGGGCGGGCGGGCTGGTGGTCGCCAATCCGATCTACCGCGAAGTGTTGCCTCGCGCTCTGGCCAGCGGTCCTCAGGACACCCTGCCCCGGATTGCCCCGACTTGGCTCCATCCCGATGGTGCGTTGAATCCGGAACGCCTGCTGGCCGCCTTTCTCGACTTCTGGCGGCAACACGGCCAGCCACTGTTGGGCAGTGCGCCCTACCACGAAATCGCCCCGCATCTGGTATTGATGGCGTTCCTGCACCGGGTGGTGAATGGCGATGGAACCCTGGAGCGGGAATACGCTATCGGCTCGGGACGGATGGACCTCTGCCTGCGCTATGGCGCGATAACGCTGGGGATGGAACTCAAGGTCTGGCGCGATGGTGCCCCCGATCCTCTGACCATAGGCTTAACCCAGTTGGACAGTTATCTGGCCGGATTGGGACTCGATGCCGGCTGGCTGGTGATTTTCGACCGGCGGACCGGGCAGCCGCCCATCGCTGAACGCACCAGCAGCACCGAGCAGCTTAGTCCCCAAGGTCGGCGCATCCAGGTGGTGCGCGCCTGAACGCCTGCCCAAATACATCCCTCTCCCCAAACCGGGAGATTCCCGCTACACCGGGAAAGACTACAGAATACCACCCACCTCTTCCGCACTGGCGCGGAGCACGTCAATGCAGAAATCCAAATCCTCACGACTATGACTGGCAGACACCGCCGCCCGCAGCCGCCCCGCCCCCTTGGGAACCACCGGATACTCGATGGCTTGCACGTAAACGCCCCGACGCTGACAACTCCGGGCCAACTGGTACGCCGGCCAATCCTCCCCGACTATGATGGGGAAGATCGCGGTTTGGCTGTGGCCATAGGAGAACCCGGCCTCCCGTAGCCGCTGGGCGAAATACCTTTGATTATCATGCAGTCGGCTGACCCGTTGCGGTTCCTTTTCGATAATCTCCAGCGCTGCCTGCGCCGCTGCTGCCGCCGCAGGTGGTAAGGCACCTGAGTAAATGAACCCCCGTGCTTGGTGGTGCAGAAATTCGATCAGCTTGTGGCTTCCAGCGA
>JAIFNF010000053.1 GCA_020047885.1 Gammaproteobacteria bacterium
GGTACTGGGTCACAAAAACCTTGATTTGGTCAGCGACGGATTGCGCATTGACGAAGAACAGGCGTCCTTCCGGGCGGAGGATCAACAAACCATCGAACGTTTCATCATCCGGGTGTTCAGCGGAAATGGGCCGCAGGACATCGCTGCCCTGCTTCCGCCCCAGCACATAAACCCTGGGATGGGCGACCTGACTGGCCAGACCGATCAGGGAAACAATGATGGCGACGAGAATGCCTTGCAGAGTGCCAAAGATCAGCACACCGAGACAGGCCGCGACGGCCCACCGGAATTCCATCGTCCGCACCTGGCGAATCGCCCAGAATTCAGCGGGCTGTATGAGTCCCACTGAATAGACGATGACCACTGCCGCCAGCGTGGCGTGCGGCAGCAAACCCAATAGTGGGGCAAGAAAAAGCATGGTCGCGACTGAAACACCGGCAGTGACCAGGGATGCTTTTTGTGATCTCCCGCCCGCCGCACGAACCACTGCTGTTTGGGAAGTGCCGCCACCGGCTGGCATGGCGCTAAATAGCGCTCCGCCGATATTGGCGACGCCACTGGCCAATAGCTCCCGATTGGCATCGATGGGCGATTCTGAAGCATCGGCAAACGCCCGACCCGCGGCAATGGATTCCGTAAAACTCATTAAAGCGATGCCTATAGCGCCAGGCAACAGTTGCTGGACTAAAGCCAGATCAGGCAACGTCAGCGATGGAAACCCTCGTGGGATCAGACCCACAATCGCCACGCCTTGCCCATCAAGGTTGGCCATCCACGAGATGGCAATGCCACCACCAACGGCAACCAGTGGTGCCGGTGAGTGCGGCCATAACCGCTCCATGCCGATGAGTACCAGCAGGGTTGCCGCCGCTACGACAGCGGTGATCAGCGACGCCTCGGGCAGGTGGTGAACCAGGCTAAGTACATCGACAAAAAAACCCTGCTTGGGGAAATGGATGCCCAGGAGCTTGGGAAGCTGGTCAAGCACGATGACCAGGCCAATGCCCGCCTTGAAGCCGGTCAGCACCGGACTGGAAATGAAATTCGCAACAAACCCCAGACGCAGCACGGAAGCCAGTAGCAAAACCAGGCCGGTCAGCGCGGCCAGCGTCGCTACGGCAGTGACCAGCTTCGCCGGATCGCCATCGGGAACCACCAGACTGAGTTGGGCCCCGGTCAGAATCGCCAGCGTGGTGGTGGAACTGAAGCTCAGAACCCGCGAAGTTCCCAGCAAGGCATAAATGAGCATCGGCACGAAAGCCGTATACAGGCCGATGGCTACCGGCAAGCCGGCAACCGTGGCATAGGCCATGGATTTGGGCAGAACCACAGCGGCCGCAGTCAGTCCGGCGACGATGTCAAAGCGTAAAGCCCCATGACGAGGCTCGGGGGGTGGGTTTGGGTGGCTCATGGGCGCCTCAGGAGGGTGGGGAGGAGCGTTCTTTAACGGCTTCTTCCAAAGCGCGCACGCTTATCGCCGCCAGGAGGGCGGTTAGAAGAATACCCGTGAAGCTGATGCCAATGGCGATGATGCGGGAAACCATGAGCCGCGGAACAAAATCGCCATAGCCCACGGTCAGCCCCGTCACAAAAGCAAAATAAACACCCTCCAGCGGTCGCCAGGCCTCGAAATAGCTGATGAGAAGACCCAGGCCGATGATAACGCCGAGGAGTAGGGAAAAGACCGGCCAGACGATACGCAAGGCGGCGAAAAACGCTTTATAAAAGCGAAGGCGGATCTTTCGGTTATTAGTCATTAACATTCAATTAGTTGCCATGGTTTATCCTAATTGCAGCGTCACCTGAGTCACCGCACCCTAACGTTGCTGTTTCATTGGCACGCCGCTGCGTGGAAGGTGGGACTAATCACCTTGCTTGTCAGTATCCAGCAGATAGTTGTGTGCGAACGAAAGCATCCCACCGGAGATGTTCCTGGCCTTAAATCCGTGCTGCAAAAGGATGCGCGTCGCAGTATAGGCGCGCTGGCCGGAACGGCAGATCACATGAATTTCGCAGTCGCGGGGCAGTTCGCTAAGCCGCGCGCGGAGTTGCCCCATGGGGATATTGAGCGCCTCCGGGAGGCTCTCCACCGCCAGTTCCATCGGTTCGCGCACATCCAGCAGGAATCCGGTCCTGGCGGTATCCCAATGCACCAGCGGCATGTCGCCCTTCAGCACATTGGCGGCCACCATGCCGGCAAAATTCACCGGGTCCTTGGCGCTGCCAAACGGGGGCGCGTAGCACAGTTCCGCTTCCTCCAGATCGTAGATAGTCGCGCCCATCTGAAGCAGGGCGGCAAACGTGCTGATCCGTTTGTCCACGTTGTCCTCGCCGATGGCTTGCGCACCCAGCAGTCGCCCGTCCGATTTCCGGAACAGCACCTTCATGGCGATGGGCTTGGCACCCGGATAATAGCCCGCGTGGGAATTCGGGTAGAGGTAGATCTTCTCGTAATCGGTATCGCCGATCCGGTTCAGCAGTTTTTCGCTGACCCCGGTCCACGCAATGGTTGCGCCGAACAGGCCGATGATCGAGGTGCCCTGGACGCCCCGGAACCGGGCATCGCGTCCGGCAATGACATCGGCAGCGATCCGGCCCTGGCGGTTGGCTGGCCCCGCGAGCGGAATCAAACTCCACTGGCCGGTCACGAAATCCTTGACTTCAATGGCGTCGCCCACCGCGAAGATATCCGGATCGCTGGTGCGCATTTGGTCATCGACGCGAATCCCGCCGCGCTCGCCAATGGTCAGTCCGGCCGCCTTGGCCAGGGTGGTATCCGGCCGCACGCCCAGGGCGAGAATGACCAGATCAGCCGGATAGGTCTTTCCAGACTGGGTTTCGACCTCTATGGCCCCGTTGGCCAGCGGTTTGAATCCGGCCACCCCGTCGCTGAGCGCCAAGTGGATCCCATGGCGCTTGAGGAGCGCCTCAATCACGCGGGCATGTTCTTGATCAATCGGGGGCAACACCTGATCGATCATCTCCACCAGAGTGACTTCAAAACCGCGATGGATCAGGTTTTCGACCATCTCCAGGCCGATGAATCCGCCGCCGATGACTACGGCCCGGATCTTGGGTTTGATGGCCTGGAATCCTGAATAGTGGTATATGCCGGCGAGAAAGGGGTTGCCCCGCTCAATCCATTCATTGATAGCCCGGGCGTCGGGCACCGTCCGCACATGAAAAATGCCGGGCAGGTCGATGCCGGGCAACGGCGGGCGCACCGATACCCCACCGGGCGACAACACCAGCTTGTCGTAGGCGTGAATCGTCACCTCGCCGGTCGGCACAGTGCGCAGCTTGACCTGCTTCTCCTTCGGCAAAATTTCGATCGCTTCACACTGGGTGCGCACATCAATGGCGAAGTGGGAGCGGAACAGCGCCTCATCGGCGACCAGGAGACTCGATTCTTTTTCAATCACGCCGCCCACATGGTAAGGCAGCCCGCAGTTCGCATAAGAAACATACGCCCCGCGCTCCACCATGAGGATTTCCGCTTGTTCATCCAGCCGGCGCAGGCGCGCTGCACACGACGCGCCACCGGCGACTCCACCTACGATAATGACTTTCATGATTTTTCTCCCGATTACCGATGATGAACCGCGATGGAAGAATTCGAGGCAAGCCTCGGAGGTATGCGTTAGGACCCGTTACTCACCAAGTTCCCAAGTTCCTCCGTTTTTTCCTCATCGCCGTTCGGGTGGGGCATCCTCACTGGTGATGATGAATACGTCGTCCACTTCGGTGATACGGAAAACTTGCGGCTTGGATGCAACCGGGAGATCGCTTTCACTTAGACCGGCGCTCTGTAGCAGATGGGCGCGCACGGTCGGATCATTCAGCGCCACGCGGTCATCCTCCAACCACTCCCGGACCTTCGGGTCCTGTGGCTGGAAGATGTGGACCTCCTCGTGGCCGCGCCCCAACATCGCATAGACCGGCGGATCGCCGACCTGCATGTACTTGGCGTAACCCCGCGCTTCGTACCCCTTTGCCGTCTGAGCCACGCTAGCGGGATTCTTACTCTCGCTCTCGTAGATCGGCCCGCGCTCAAAACGGTGGCCCTTTTCCAGCAGGTAACCCTTCAGGGATTTGATAACAGCGGCGAGATCAGTGGCCGACTTGGCTTTATTGCTCATGGAAAATTCTCCGGCTCAACCCTTTCAGATGATTCAACCTGCGCTGCTACAAGACAGCGCAGCCTGTTAAGGCCGGGGGCGCCCGTCGCGTTCGCAGCGAATGACCCCAGCCAGGGGTAGACCGGCTATTGCATCGTGACCTTGATGCCGCTGGCCGATCCCACATTCAACTGCAAGCCCTGATTCCGCGAATCCAGGCGCATGATCACGCCATTCTGGTTTTTGAGCCGCAACCCGCCGCCACCGCCGCCCAGGGTGATGCTCATGTCCAACTGGGTGTAGGTACCTGGAAATTTCGAGACATCCTTTAGATCGTAGACTTCACCCGCCGCGCTCATTTTGGAAATGCCCGCGTTGGCGCCGACCGTCAGGCCGCCGATCTTGAAGGGATACTCCTTGCCCTGAAAAGTCAGCTTACCGCCCCCGAGGCTGCCACCCACAATGAAGGCGAATTGCGTCTCATCAATCGCGACCGTCCCGGACGGTTTTTTGGCATCTGCCGCCAGCGCCAGACTGCCTACTAAAAGGGTGGTAGCCAATAAGGCTGGACCGGCTATTCTACGAATATTTTTCATCAGATTCTCCGTGAAAGACCCCGGCTTTCAGGCTGGGGAGGTAGAGCAAACCGTGTGATACACGGTCAGCCATGGTGAGTGCGGGTCAACCGGAGCTTGTCTCCAGTTCTCCCCACTCAGTTTCGTTGATCATCGATTGCTCCCAAAGTTAACGATAGTCCAGCGTTCGCTTCAGCGTGACGAGTTGATCAGCTTGTCGTGCCACAAAGACCCGCTTACCTCATGCAAAATGGGGGTGTTCTGACGATGTCGCGCCTGCCAGGCGAATTCAAGACCCTGGGTTTCAGAAATAGTCCGAAAATCCAGTGAGGGCGGCTCGATCGCCATTTCCATTAATTCCATGAGGTGGGTAAAGCGCTCGGAACACAGCATGGATTGCAGATTTTCTTCCGCATCCCACGCCTCACGGTAATAAAGCTGCCGGAGATCATTGCAGTCCGTGAAAACGTGGGTCGCCAGACAACCTCGTTCCAACTGCGCCAGCCGCGCTAGCGCTTTCAATGCGTCGACCAGCGTCCGGGTTCGCCGGGGGTCAGTCCGGAGATGAAGCCACAGTTCGATCATTTGCTTGACTCACCAGTGGAATTGAAACAGACCGGCAACCGGATCGACAGCAGCAGCGCTGGTTTGAACAAGGATGCGTAAGCCGCTCACTCTGCGATTGAAAGCAGACCCCGTGCCAGTCGAATTGATACGCCCTAAAAAACTATCAAATCATTTAAAATAAATGAGTTGCATTCATGCTTCACGGTCTGAAATGACTTCGGAGGCGCAAGAAGTCTCTGAAATATCGTGGAACTACGAAATATCAGATTCTAAAAAGACGGGTGGCGATGCAGACCGAGCTTGGCCATGCGACTTTCAAGGGTGGTGGGTTTAAGGCCGAGAATTTCTGCCGCCCCGCCGATGCCCCGGATGCGTCCACCGGTAGTCTCTAGCACCCGCTGGATGTGTTCACGTTCAGCCTCGGCCAGGGTCATCAGGCCCCGCGATACCGGGGCGGCGGCGCCCGGTAAATCAATCTTCAGCGTGGAGCCACTGGCCAGAATCATCGCCCGCTCGATGACGTTACGTAATTCCCGTACATTACCCGGCCACGCATACTGTTGCAGCGCTTGCAGGCTGGACTGGGCAATGGCCTCGACCGGCTTGCCCATGGCTTTCGAGAATTCCTCCACGAAGGTCCAGACCAGCAAGGGTATATCCTCACGCCGCTCGCGCAACGGCGGCACGGTGATCGGGAAGACGTTCAGGCGATAATACAAATCTTCCCGGAAGCGGCCCTCGGCGACCGCCTTCAGCAAATCCCGATTGGTAGCGGCAATCACGCGCACATCGACCTTGATCAACTTCGGACTGCCCAGTCGTTCGATCTCTTTTTCCTGCAAGACCCGGAGCAGCTTAGCCTGGGACTCGAGCGGCAATTCGCTAATTTCGTCAAGGAAAATCGTTGAACCGCTTGCCATTTCAAAGCGCCCAATCTGCCGGGCGAGCGCGCCGGTATAGGCTCCCTTCTCGCGCCCGAACAGTTCGCTCTCGATCAGCGCCGCCGGCATCGCCGCACAGTTGACCCGCACCACGGGGCGGTTGCGGCGGGGACTCCCTTCGTGGATCGCCGTTGCAAACAATTCCTTGCCGGTTCCAGTTTCCCCCAGCAACAGTACCGAGGACGCAGTGGGAGCCACCTGCTCAACCAGCGCCAGCACCCGATCAAGAGCGGCGCTTTGACCCACAATGCGGGTATGGCCTTGAATAGATTTTACTTCCTGACGGAGATAGCGATTTTCCTGCTGGAGTTGCGCCTGCAAGCGTTGCACTTCCTCCAGAGCGTTCCGGAGATGGGTTTCGTGGTTGCGCCGTTCGGTGATATCGAGGGATGCGCCTTTCATTCGCACGGGCTGGCCGTGACCGTTCAGGTAGCAGGTGCCGAGAACATAAAGCCAGCGGCGGGCGCCATCGGGATGCACAACCTGGTATTCCCCACGGAACTCACCGCCTTGGCGCAAGGTGTCCCGTACCGCGTCGTCTACCTGGGGTCGGTTCTCGGGATGTACGCACGTCATGAATCGTTGGAAGTTCACCGGCTCGTCGGGTGGGATACCGTGCAGAGTACGGGATTGATCCGAAGCCCAGATCGCGTCGCGCAAAATATCCCAAACCCACAGGCCAATTTCGGCCGCTGCGGCCGCCAGGCGTATCCGTTCCTCGCTGTCCCGTAGCGCCCGATCAGCATCCTGGCGGGCTAGGGCGTTGGCGAACACATCAGCGATCAGGCGCATGCCGCGCACCACCGGCTCCGGCCACTCGCGCTCGCCATGCGCCAGACTGCAACCGACGCCGCCGATCACGCGACCGCCCACCATTAAGGGAACCACTATGCCCGATAAGATTCCGCGACTGGCAAAAAATCGCCGATCCGCTTCACCCTCCGCGGGCAGGTCAATCCGGCGCGGCATTACGAACGGCTGGCCGCTCAACAGCGTTCGGGATAACAGTGGCGCCTCGGCGATCAGGGAGGCGAGCAGGGGGAACGCATCCACGCCGGGTACCGCGAAGGTGTGGGTTACGACCAGATCCTGGCCGTCTTCAGTGATGAGTCCTAAAGCTGACCGATCGGCATACAACGCCTCGACGAGGCGACCCAGGGCGTTCTCGATTTCCTGATCGACCTGATCGGGGGGCAGATTAACAAACCGCGCCGAGAGTTGGGCCAGCAGGGTTTCAAATCGCAACCGGTCTTCGAGTTCCGCCCGGAGGTGGTCAGCGGGATCAGTCTTGGTGGGTTGAACCATGCAGAATCTCAATCAAGGTTATGAGCGAAAACTCGAAGGAACACCCTTCCAGTTTGCCACTGGGCATTCGCATCTTCATTCAGGCGACACGCTACACCCTACGGCTGGCGCCATTCCTGACTAACCTCAATTCAGGCGTTTCAGGCGAAATACCAAAGAGTAGTCTCTTCAAAGGGGTGGTCGATATTCGTTTCCTCGCCCGCCTACCAACGGGCGAGAGAACGCTGCTGATTTTTCAGGTTATTGATTCCAGCCGGACGGCGCTGGGACAACTTCATAGACCACGTTCGGACCATCGTAACGGGGTGCATAGTAAGTGCCGCCGCAATTCTGGTACGTCATACCGTCAGCGACGAAGGTGCTGCAACTCGGGGGCAGGGTGGATACCATAGCGCCCACCGCGACCGCGGTTCCTACCGCCACTGCCGCACCCACGCCGGCTCCCCCATAACCCCAGTGGCGGTCGACGTCGACATCCACATTGCGATTAACGTTGACGTCGCGGGTGCTAACGCCGCCGCCAACATTAGCCCTGGGCGCTCTGACTGTAGCCCCGCCGCCAAAACCACCACCCGCACGAGCGCCGCCACCACCACGGCCACCGCCGCGAGCTTCCGCATCAACGCTGACCAGCGCCAGCATCGGTCCCACGACCAAAACCACGGTCATCGCTCGTTTCAAAAATCTGAATAGTGAATCGTACATGGTGAAATTCTCCCAGGTTACTTCGTAGCTTTGGCTGGACGAGCCGCTAGCGCGGGTTCCAGGAACTTGATTTTCTGGGCGTTCTGCGGCGGTTTGAAGGTAAAGAAATCAGCGGAGAACTGTGGAGCAAGATTCCAATTGCTCAAGTTGGCCGTCATCTGCGGCGAGCCTTTCACGCTCTTGTCGGTGAGTAACAGACGGCGCGGCAATGGTTTGGAGCCGTCTTCGATCCAGATTTCCCAATCCATCTCCAGGGTTTGGAAGGCGAGATGGTGGCAAACCGTTCCATGCACCAGAATCCGGCCGACGTAGGTTTGCGAGGTGAGATTTTGTGCCAGGCGGCTGTCGGGGTTGGCGACCAGTAAGTCGGCAATGGGCAGCGAAATCCGATATTGGGTATCGAGCAGGTCTAGGGTTTCATCGATAGTCAGCGCAGCGGCAGCGCTCCCGTAGACGTTCGCCTCCGGCGTGTAAAGCGCGAAGGTCTGGCCATCGTAAAACAGTTGGCGTCCGCCGCTCAGATTCTGGTAATTGACCCGCATACGGTTGGGTTTCTGAATAGCGACCTCCATGGTTTGGTCTGCATGCAACCGCTGCTCAGTGGGCAGGATCAATTCCGTGGTCTTTTCAACGCGCACGGTAAAGCGGTCGATAGAACGGAGATAAGTCGCCATCTGTTTCATCACGTCCATAGGGTCGGGTTTAACCGCAGGTGCCGGGCTGACTACCGGCGACGGGGACATGTTCGTAGCCGATGACTCGGCAGCGGTGGGCGGGCTGGCGCAGCCAAGTAGCGTCAGGGGAAGCAAGAATATTGCGGATAGCAACGGTAACATTTTCATTTTTCTCCGATTTTTATTGCAAAGCTATTGATGCAAATCACCAGTCTTTCGTTCAGTCATAACCCAATTCATGTCAGAAAATAATGATAATTGGTTCTAGTTATATAGAGAAAGGTTGTGACCGAATTATTGGACATCACCAGAAGAAAAAAGGCACGAAAACAACCAGACCCAGGCCAAGCATACTGCTGCTTAAACCTGGATTATGGCGGTGAAGCACTGGGGTCAACTGAGACAGTGGCCAATTCCATGTCTGCCGCAATCCGCAGATTCTGCATAAAGAACTGGGTTTAGGTCATTCCGTATCAGCAACGGCCTCGGCGCACGATTCACCTTCAACATAAGTAGAGGTGCAGAGACTCAACCCTCTGAGCAATGGAGAGTCGGGCGAAATCTGGCAATCATTGTAGCCTCTGACCAGGTCTAGTTCCGAGTCATCTGCGCCTGCACAGGGTTCGACATCGCCAGCATCGTGTTGCTGATGACCTCTGGATTTTGAGCTGACTTTAAGGATCTTCCAGGTGAGTTGCGCATTGTCGTCAGCATCCTGGGAGCAGCCACAGTGGAAGATTTCCACCTTGACAGGTTTTTCAGGCGGCTTGCCGGGTTTATCCGGTTTATCCGTTGGTTTATCCGCTAAAGCCGTCGCAGCAACCGTTGATAGCAGCAAGGATACGGCAAAGAGAGTCAGTTTTTTCATCAGATGTTGCGCGAGAGACCCCGTCCTTTAGGGCGGGGAGGGATAGCGCGGAACGCGAAGCGTTCCCCTGTTCTCGCTCTCCTAGTAGGTCAGCTATCAGAGTTGAATAGGTGCAGGCTTTCCACCTGCCGGGTCGTGAGACTCTGCCCCGTAAAGGGCCTAGTGACGGAGCCTTACGGCTCG
>JAIFNF010000272.1 GCA_020047885.1 Gammaproteobacteria bacterium
ACGTAGCCCGATGTTCTGGGCTGAGTCTGGTCAATCCAGACTTGCGGTTTCATCCACCACAAGCCTCGCCCTTTAGGGCGGGGTGATTGACAGGTTCCGACAACCCGTTGGTCGCCGACCTTCTCTCTTCCCGCTTCGCCTGATTCCACAGCGCATCCATTTCCGCCAGAGTGGATTCCGCCGGGGTGCGACCCTCTGCTGCCAGCCCCTGTTCAATGCGCCGAAAGCGCCGTTCAAATTTGGCGTTGGTACCGCGTAACGCGGCTTCGGGGTCGATTTTCAAATGCCGAGCCAGATTGGCGACGGCGAACAGCACATCGCCCAACTCATCGGCCAAACGTTCTGGCGGCGCATGAGTGGCGATCTCGTGGTGAATTTCACCGATTTCTTCCTGAATCTTGGCCAGTACCGGTTCCACTGCGCCCCAGTCGAACCCGACCCGCGCTGCTTTCTTCTGCAACTTCACCGCCCGAGTCAGCGCCGGTAACGCCAGCGGCACGCCATCCAGCACCCCGGCAGGCGCTTGAGCCGTCCCAACTTTCTCCGCCGATTTGATCTGCTCCCAGGCGGTCATCTGTTCAGCAGCGCTGGCATAGCGTTCATCGCCGAACACATGCGGGTGGCGGCGGGTCATCTTCTCCACGATGCCCTGCGCCACATCCGCGAAATCGAAACGCCCCTCCTCGCGGGCCAGTTGGGCATAGAACACCACCTGGAACAACACGTCGCCGAGTTCCGTGCGCAATTCCGCCCAGTCCTCGCGGGCGATGGCGTCGGCCACTTCGTAGGCTTCTTCAATGGTGTGGGGGACGAGCGTGGCGTAGGTCTGTTGCCGGTCCCAGGGACAACCCCGCTCCGGATCGCGCAAGCGAACCATCAGTTCCAGCAATTGCTCCAGTTCAATCACAACAAATTCTCCTGTTCACCCGGCGGGCTTTCCCGTTCGGCTTTTTTGAAGGTCAGTCCGCCCTGGCTCAGGTCGGGATACAACGGCCGTTCAGTCCCGTCCAACACGCCCTCAATGGTGAGAATTTGCAATTTCGGGAATGCGCCGAAGTGCGGCGATTGATAATAACCGGCGCTGAGTGCTTCGGTACGCATGGGCTGGGTCGGCGGCGTCAGGGTCACGAACAGGCCGATAGCGGCTTTTTCCCGCTCCACCACATGCCCGAGGTCACGGATCATGCTGACATTGACATGATCGCCGCCTTTGACGGACACGATGATTTTTCGGGCGGAACCGGCTGCATCCTGAAAATAGATCAGGCCGTCAATGCCGGAATCCGCGCCTTTTTTCTTGCCCTGATACGGTTGGGCGTTGACCCGCGCACAGGCCCACCATTGAAATTGATATTTATTGCGGGCGGCTAAATCCCGGGCGCTAGCCAGGTCTTTGGGAACGCCCAGCACTTCAAACTGAATGCCGGGAAAAGCCGCTTTAATCCGGGTTTCAATGACGGCAATCGCCAAGTGCGTAATATCAATCCCCATCCATTGGCGGTTCAGCTTGTGCGCGGCATGAATGGCGGTGCCGCAGCCACAAAACGGATCAAGGATAATATCGCCTCCATTGCTACTGGCCTGAATGATGCGCTCCAATAACGCCAGCGGTTTTTGTGTCGGGTAGCCCAACCGCTCGGCAGCCTGTGAGTTAATCGGCGGAATGTCATCCCAGATCGCTTGACAGGGGATCCCAGGGGATTCGTCGAGATACCGTTTGAGTCGAAGACCGCCCTTATTCGTGAAATGTAAACGCCCCTCCTGATCAAGCCGTTGCATCGTTTCGGGGGGGCAACGCCATAACGAGGTAACACCCTTATATTCATACTGATAACCACCCCCACTGAGTCCCTTGGCCGTCAGGTTATCATCTGCCCAGTGTCGGCCATCCGGGTCCATATTGCGAAATCGCGCTTTATACTCGTCGCTATAGGGCTGATAAATCGGGTTGAATACCGGGTTTGCCGAACGGGAGTAATAAAGCAGGATGTCAACATTTGCGCCATAACGATGGGCGTCGCTGTGGGCGCTGGTGCGTTTCCACACCAGTTCATTTCTGAAATTTTCTTTCCCAAATACCGCATCCAATACAATTTTCAGGTAATGCGAAGCGGTCGGATCGCAGTGTAAATATAAGCTACCCGTCGCTTTTAACACCCGATGCAATTCCAGAAACCGATTCGCCATCATCACCAGATAGGCCATCATGTCATTCTCGCCCAGAAATGACCGCAGCGCCTGCATCACCTCGGCAGTCTGCGTATTGGCTTGGTGCAGAATTTCCGCAAACTCCCGTTCAGCTTCCGGTCCCCAGCGCCAAGTGTCTTCAAAGGCCATGATCTGCGCATCCACCTGCTGACCTTTGGGCGTTTTGAACAACAGGTTGTAATCCCGTTTGGAATTAAACGGCGGATCCAGGTAAATCAAATCGACGCTCTCATCCGCGAGGTGTTCACGGAGGATCGCGAGGTTGTCGCCGAAATAGAGTTGTTGGCAGCCCATCGTCAGGAGTCCATGGAGAATCGATCAGCGTCCGTCACGCCGTTTGCCGCCGCCGCAGGGACTGCCCTGGGTAAAGGCACGCGCCGGGCGTTGATCGGTACTGGGGCGCGGCGGTAAGCCGGTGTGCTGGGTTAGAAAGGTCTGCGCACCATGCTTGCGCCCGGTGCGTCCGCCTTCCCCACCCCCAACGCCGGTACCCGCCGGTTGCCAGAGCGGAATCAGATGCCGTTTGCCATTGCCGATGAGATCCGCGTGGCCCATGCGCTTGAGCGCTTCCCGCAGCAACGGCCAATTCTCGGCGTCGTGGTAGCGCAGAAACGCCTTGTGCAACCGGCGCTGCTTCAACCCCTTGGCGGCGAACACGAGATCGCCCCGGTCACGATGGATGCCCTTGAGCGGATTGCGTCCGGTGTGGTACATGGCGGTGGCCAGCGCCATGGGACTGGGCAGGAACGCCTGCACCTGGTCAGCGCGGAACCCGTTGCGCTTCAACCACAACGCCAGATTCAGCATGTCCTCGTCGGTCGTCCCCGGATGGGCGGCGATGAAATAGGGAATCAGGTACTGCTCCTTGCCAGCTTCTTTGGAGTACTGATCGAACAGGGTCTTGAACTTTTCATAAGCGCCCATGCCCGGTTTCATCATTTTCGACAACGGCCCGGCTTCGGTATGTTCCGGGGCGATTTTCAGATAGCCGCCGACATGGTGCGTGACCAGTTCCCGGACATACGCCGGATCACGGATCGCCAGGTCGTAGCGCACGCCGGAAGCGACCAGTACCTTTTTGATGCCGGGCAATTCCCGCGCCTTGCGGTACAGGCGAATCAGCGAAGAGTGGTCGGTCTGCAGATTCGGGCAGATATCCGGGTAGACGCAGGACAGCTTGCGGCAACTCTGTTCAATCTCCGGCGATTTGCAGGCCAGCCGGTACATATTGGCAGTAGGTCCGCCCAGGTCGGAAATCACCCCGGTAAAGCCCGGCGTCTGGTCGCGGATGATCTCAACTTCGCGCAGAACCGACGCCTCGGAACGGGATTGAATGATGCGGCCTTCATGTTCGGTGATGGAGCAGAACGTGCAACCGCCAAAGCAGCCGCGCATGATGTTTACCGAAAAGCGAATCATCTCCCAGGCCGGAATCCGGGCATCGCCATAACTCGGGTGCGGGACGCGGGCGTAGGGCAGATCGAATACCGCGTCAAATTCGGCAGTGGTCAAAGGAATCGGCGGCGGATTCAGCCACACCTCGCGGTCACCATGCCGCTGGATTAAGGCGCGGGCGTTGCCGGGGTTGGTCTCCAGATGCAGCAGGCGGGAGGCGTGGGCGTAGAGCACCGGATCATCGCGCACCTGGTCGTAGGCGGGGAGACGCAGCACAGTTTGGGCGCGGTCGTGGCGGACAATGCGCCGTTGGTCGGTCAGCGCCCTCACCCCCGGCCCCTCTCCCACGGGGAGAGGGGAGTCCACTTCGGTCGCATCAATGGCCAGCCAACCTTCCGGTAAGTCGCCGCGATGAATAAAGGCGGTTCCGCGCAGGTCGTGCATCTCCCGGGGTGCTTCCCCGGCAGCAGCCCGGTGGGCGACGGCGACAATCGCCCGCTCGGCATTGCCGTACAGCAGCAGATCGGCTTTGGCGTCCAGCAGAATCGAGCGGCGGACTTTATCCGACCAGTAGTCGTAATGGGCGATCCGGCGCAACGACGCCTCGATGCCGCCAATCACAATCGGCGCATCAGGATACGCCTCGCGGCAGCGCTGGCTGTAGACAATCACCGCCCGATCCGGCCGTTTCCCACCCTCATCATTCGGCGTGTACGCGTCGTTATGGCGCAATCGACGATCCGAGGTGTAGCGGTTGACCATCGAATCCATATTGCCCGCCGTGACCCCGAAAAATAGATTGGGCCGACCGAGCGCCTGCAACGGTTCCGCCGAAGTCCAGTCCGGCTGGGCGATAATACCGACCCGAAATCCCTGCGCCTCCAGCAACCGGCCAATGATCGCCATGCCAAAGCTGGGATGATCAACATAGGCATCGCCGCTGACCACGATGATGTCGCAGGAATCCCAGCCGAGTGCGTCCATCTCGATGCGCGACATTGGCAGGAACGGGGCTACGCCAAAGCGGGCCGCCCAGTATTTGCGGTGGGAAAAGAGGGGAGTCATAGTGGGCATAAAGCGTCCAGGCAGCACAGCGTCGATAGTAAGAATCAGGGCCAGGTCGGCAGCGTCATGGGTCGAACCATCTCGAAAATTTCCCTGGACTGTAAATCAATCTCCGCAGGGAGCATTTCCAGCAACTCCGGTTTCAGGCTCAGTAGCTTGGCCAATGGGGCAAAATTGACCGGGGGACTTTCCATGGGCGCATCGGAGAGCGCGTCCGCATCCGCGGGCATGCTGTCGGCGATTTGGACCGCGACATGGAGAATCGTCGCTTCGAGACGGTAAGGCGCGGGCGCTTTGGTCGGCTCCAGATGATGAGCAACCGCCAGACAGAGATGGTCAGCCAGTCGCCAGGTCTTTAGCAATTCGGCGCCCAGTTCGGCATAAGTGCATTTAAAGACCCGGCGTTCAGCGGCGGTGCGGGCTGTGGCGTTTTCACCCGCGGATTTCAGCACTTCATGGTAGCCTTCCGGGCATTGGCTGTAAAAAATCAATTTGCCGACGCCGTGCAGGAGTCCGGTGATGAAGAATTGTTCGCCTTGCGGAAGGCGACGGTATTGCGCCAGTTTGCGTGCGGCGCTGCCACAACGAACGCTGTGCAGCCAAAAACGATCCATATTCACCAATTTCGACGGCAAGCCCTTGAATACACTGACAGCAACGGTGGCCATGATCAGGTCGCGCAGTTTTTGATAACCCAGCAGGATGAGCGCATGTGAGATGGTTTCGATCCGGTTACGGCGATTGTAGTAGGCGCTATTCGCTAATCGCAGCAGGCGCGCCGCCAGTCCAGCATCACAAAGAATCGTCTCAGCGATTTCATGCGTCTGGGCATTCGGATCGTCGATCATCTCATTAACCCGGATCACCGCATCCGGCAGAGAAAACAGGGTATGGGTGCTTTGCACGAGGGATTTTGCTGACATTGGGAGATAACGCTCTCGCGGTAGGCGGAAAATAAAGTTTAACAGATGGGCGGTTATCACGATTTCCAAAATGCCGGTTTTCAGGGAAATCTGGCGAACGGCGGCGAGTTGTGCCAATCTTCGCGCCTATTTTCAACGCTATCCCGAGTTTTTCTTATGGCCCTGTCGAGTCCAGAAGCTTCTCATTCCCTCAACGGCGCGGTGCCCATCACCCGCCTGATCGCTTATAGCGTGGCGCTGGCAGCGCTGGCGGTCGCCCTGTCGCCGATCAGCATTCCGGTGGGCGTTGCCCGAGTGTCGCCTTCCCAACATTTTATCAACGTCATTGCCGGGGCGCTGGTGGGACCTTGGTGGGGACTGGGGATGGCACTGGTGACGTCGCTGGTGCGTAACGCGCTCGGCCTGGGCACCCCGCTGGCCTTTCCCGGCAGCGTGTTTGGGGTGGTCTTGGCCGGACTGGCTTTCCGCTATACCCGCAATATCTATCTCACCGCCCTGGGCGAGGTGATCGGCACCGGACTGATCGGCGCGACGGTCGGCGCGTTGCTGGTCGCGCCCTATCTGATGGGCAAGGATCTGGCCCTGACGGTGCTGATTCTGCCGTTTCTGCTGTCCTCGATAACGGGCGCGATGCTGGGCGTCTGGGGTCTGCGGGTCTTGCGGCAGCTCGGCTATCTGCGTTAAGCCAGGATGGCGGATCCCTTGATCGTTGGACGAGACGTCTCTTACCGTTATCCCCTCGCTGCCACGCCGGTTTTGCGAGACCTGAATGTCACGATCCACGCCGGTGAATTTGTCGTGCTGGCTGGGGCCAGCGGCTCCGGGAAATCCACGCTGTGCCGATTGCTCAATGGCCTGATTCCGCACCTGCATGGCGGCGAGGTGCAAGGCCAGTTGACCGTGGCGGGCGTTGATCCCGGCAAAACCCCGCCCTGCCAGTTAAGCCGGGAAGTGGGGCTGTTGCTGCAACGGCCCGATGCCCAGTGTCTGGCGGCCACCGTCGCCCGCGATATTGCCTTCGGTCCGGCCTGTCAGGGACTGGATCGGGCGGCTATCGCGGCGCGGGTGCGAGAAGCGGTCCACAGCATGGAGATCGCGCATCTGCTGGAGCGGTCGCCCTACACGCTGTCCTGCGGTGAACAACAGCGGGTCGCGCTCGCCGGCGTCCTGGCGATGCGCCCGAAATTGCTGGTGCTAGATGAGCCGTTCGCGTTTCTCGATCCAGCAGGCGCGGCGCAATTACGCGAGTTGCTGCGCCGCTTGCATAACTCCGGTATCACCCTGATCGTCGCGGAACATCGCCTGGGCGAATTGACCGATCTCGCCAACCGGATACTGGTTCTACACCAGGGCCGCCGGGTCGCTGACGGTTCCCCGACCACCGTGCTGGCCCGCGGTATCGAGGCCTGGGGGCTGGAACGGCCTGGTATGAACGCCCAGACGCCCTTTCCTCTGGCGGGAGTCGGTTCCAGGAAACCCGTGATCGAGTGGGATCATGTTGAATGCCAACGCGATGGCCGTCCGGTGCTGGAGGGTGTGAACCTGGCGGTCGGCGCGGGCGAGATCGTGGCGCTATTCGGGGCGAACGGCGCGGGCAAGAGCACGCTGCTACGGCATGGCAACGGGCTATTGCGCGTCCAGGGCGGCGAAGTGCGGGTCTTGGGGCAACCGGTGGGACAACGGCTGGTGGCGGAACTGGCCGGTGAGGTCGGATTGGTGATGCAGCAACCGGCGCACATGCTATTTGCGCCGACGGTGCGGGCGGAACTGGCGGTCGGGCCACAGGCGCTGGGTCGCCATGATCCGGCCTGGTGTGAGCAACTGAGTGACCGCTTCGGCCTGACCGCCCTGCGGGATCGTCCCCCGCACACCCTCAGCACCGGTGAACAGCGCCGTCTGGCGATAGCGGCGGTGCTGGCATCACGACCCCGGGTCTTGCTGCTCGATGAGCCGACCGCCGGGCAGGATGCCATCGCCCGGACGACGTTGCGGGCGCTCCTCGTGGAATGTGCGAGGGAAGGCGTGGCGATCATTGTGGCGACGCATGATCCTCATTGGGCCGGGTCTTTCTGCCATCGGCAGGCGGTGCTGGCGGATGGGCGCCTATCGGCAACCCCGGCTCCCCGTTCATCTCCTCGACAGCCCGCGTACTCCCCGCTGAAAGGGAATGACTGGATTGAGGGAGCCACCCGCGTCAGCGAACCCCGGTTTGATCCACGGGCGAAATTGACCGTCTACCTGCTTTACTGCGGACTGGTTCTGCTGGCCGTTCAGCCGCTGGAAGTATTGCCACTGCTGGCCGCGCCATTACTGGGTATTGCCCTGGGGCGCTGCTGGACGGAGTGGCGGCGGGTCATGCGACTGTTATGGCCGACCCTGCTGCTGTTCGCTCTCATTGTCGGTCTGGGCAGTGGTCTGGAAGCGGCGGCTGGCGCGGTGCTGCGTTTGCTGGCGCTGGTCACGGCCGGCGTGCTGTTCTTCGCCCGGACCCCGCCCGAAGATTTGGGAGAGTCGCTACTGGCCAGTGGTTTATCGCCAGCCGCCGTCTTTTTGCTGGAAGGAACATTGCGGTTTGCGCCGACCATGGCCGCACTGGCCCGTGAGGTTCGGGACGCGCAGGAAAGCCGGGGCCTCCGGCTGGATGGCTTCTACCTGCTGCGTAACGGTGTTGCCCTGCTCGGACCGTTACTGGCCAGCGTCATGGGCTTTGCCGACGATTTGGCCGAAGCGCTGGAAACGCGGGGTTTCGGCGGACGGTGCCGCACCCCGCTGGAAGACTATCGATTCCGGGGGCGGGATTGGGGGTTGGCGCTGGGTGCGATAGCCATAGCGGGAAGTATCGCAGCGGGACTGGTTTAAATCTGCCCATTACAGCGCCTTCCGCATCCTGATCATCAGCACATTCCGGTTATCCTCACGGCGATAGCGCACTTCATCCGCCAACTTCTGAATCATGAAAATCCCCAACCCGCCGGGCTGGCGCTGATCCAGTTCCAGCGTCGTATCCGGGTCTGGCCGGGCCAGCGGATCAAAGGGCGGTCCCTCATCCACAATTTCTACGGTCAGACCTTCTTCACCGCCGAGGACCTGACAGGTCACCGCGCCGGGGTAGTTCTGTCCGGCGTAGGCGTAGTTAAAGACATTGACCAGCGCTTCTTCGACGGCCAGTTCCAGCCGGGTTCCGTGCGCCTCTGCCAATCCGGCCACTTCAGCCGCCTGCCGGACATGATCGAGAAAGGTCGGCAAATGCTCGAGTTCCGCCGGTAATTGCAGGTTGGAGGTTGGGTTATCAGCAGGTTCAGTGGTCATGCGACTACTCCACGGTCGGCTCAATCATGGAAGATGGGCGGGCTACCGCCAGCAAGGTCAGATCATCACTTTGCTCCGCCATCCCGACGTAGGCAGCGACGGCGGTGACCACCTCGTCTACCCATTGACGCGGATTGATCGTGGCGGAAATCCGGCTCACGGCTAACAGGCGGTGCGCTTCAAAACAGGCATTGGCGCTATTCATCGCTTCAGTGACACCATCGGTGTACAGCAACAGGATATCGCCAGGATCCAGGTGTGCGCCTACCGATGGGTAATGACAGTCGGGACCGATGCCCAGCGGCAAGCCGGGTGGAATAACCATAAATTCGGCATTGCCGTCGCTACGGCGGATCAGTGGCGGATTATGCCCCGCATTGCTGAACTTGAGTTCGCCGGTTTGCGGATTCAGCACCGCGGCAAAAAGTGTTACAAACAGCATTTCCTCATTAATCGCGCACAATTCACGGTTGACCCGCTCCAGCAACCTGTTATTATTATGATATATCTGGTTCATAAGTTTTTCACTGATGACCCGTTCATGATCAGGGTTTGCCAAATACTGGCCCATGCTGGACAGGATAAAAACGTAGCCCTTCTGGAAAATCCGCAGGTTGGCTACTGCGGTACTTAACAAATATAGCGGAAATTCGGCACGGACATTGCCAACGCGGACTACAACGCCGTGTTCCATGCGGTGAACCGGCCGCGTATAAATGGCGACGGATTGCTCGCGGTCAGTCAGGCGCGCCGAGGTCATATGCCAGCCTTCCACTTCGGGGGCGGTTATGGCATCAACATCCGTCGGCGCTACGGTCGAATCACAGATGACTTGCCAGGATAAAGGTGAACGCTGATATTGACAGCGCAGTATCCGCCGTTCAACGGGCGAACCGGCATCCCCGCCAGCATCGAAAATAAGCGTGGCACCATTACAATAGGAGCAGTCCAAGACGGCGGTCTCCACTTCTTTCTGTAGCCCGGCTTCATCCAGACCGGACTCGATCCCTTTCGCCAGATGGTCGGCCACGTCGGAAGAATCCTTCAGAATAGCGCCCAGATCGCTGATGATCGCGCTACTTAGGCTAGTGATGGTTTCGCGGGTGCTGTTTAAAATGTACTGGCGTGATTCCTGGAAGTTGTAATAGAACGCAGTGGCGAACACCAGGGCTGCTGCGCCCGTCAGAGCTAATGACAACCGACTGGCTAAGCCCCAGCGAACTCGAAGGGGAGCGACGGCTGGGGCTGGACATTGATCCGACCTTAACGTGGCCATCAGTAGGTCTGTTTAATGGGTTGCGGCATAATGGTCACTCCTGGCAACTTTTAATGCCTTTATTTTCGGGTCGGTCGCGGTTTTCAGTTCCGGCACCCCTTCGGTTGACGGATTTATCTTATCATTATCTGCGGAAAATGTTGTCGGGGGTGTTTCGTGGGCGCAGCAACCATGATTGAAGGTGATTTGAAAATTATTCAGGATACGCGACGTCTCGAGGGTACGCCATTACCGCAAGTCTCCATGATTGTGCCGGTCTATAATGTTGAAAATTATGTTACAGATTGCTTGTTATCCATCCGCGCTAATTCAGTTAATACGGTGCTTGAGTTAATTATTATCGATGATGGTTCTGATGACGAATCGGTGAAAGTGATTAAAGAACTTATCGGAACCGGGTTCTGGCCACCGATATTATTTTTACAGCAGGAGAATCGAGGGTTGTCGGCAGTCAGAAATTCAGGCATGCACCTAGCGCGAGGAAAATATGTCGGTTTTCTCGACAGCGATGATTTTATTTTGCAAGGTGGATTGCACTGTATGGTTCAATACGCAGATAATATGAACTGTGATATTGTTTTAGGGCGTTCCCTGATCTTTGATTCACAAACACAACGTGTTAAACCCTTCTACGATCAATCGCTCTGGGATATTTTACTAGGCGGGCAGTCCTGTCGTACTATCAAGGCTGCAACCTGCCCAACAGCGCTCTCTTTCGAACCTAATGCTAATTATCGTCTGATCAGAAGGCAATTCATGATTAATCACCAACTGTCATTTCCTGAAGGGCTTCTGTTTGAAGATCTGCCGATTCATCTCCGGGCGTTGATTAAAGCTGATCGAATTGGTCTTCTGGATATCCCCTATTATTGGTACCGAGTTAATCGACCCGGCAAGATCACTGATGAAAAAAGTCAACGGCGTTTTGACGTACTGAAAATTGCTAAACTGGCCATCAATGATTTGCTGTCCTGCACAGTAACGGCTGAGCAAGGGGGAGCAGCACTCCGGGGTCTGTTTAGACTGGTCTGGGGGTGTGGAATGATGACTCTGCCTGAGCAACGAATGGCATTTTTCAGTCGGGCTTGTCAATTATTTTCAGTCCATATCCCTCGACCATGGGTTGAGGCTTATCTGGCACAAAATGGCCAGGATCTCCGGCATATTGTTCTCGGGGCATTGATGGCAAGTGATGGAGCAGCGCTTTTGGTGAATCTCTCGTTTGGAAAACGTAACGTTTTTTCTCTGGGATGGTTTATTCTTAGAGCGCATTACACCAACGCAACCGTGAAGGCTGGTGGAGCTTGGTTGATGCATATTCCGGTTATAAAAGCGAGGATTGCTGACTGATAGACGCCGCCTGCTCGGTAAAATTTTTATCACAGGTATACTGTCAGGTATGGCTGTTCTCGTCTATAATGCCACCCATTATATCATAACTTTTTAAACTTCCGTGGCTATTTCAAAAATGCAAGAAATTTGTGTGGTTGGCGCCGGATTCTCCGGAGCAGTTATCGCGTATCGACTTGCCCAGCAGGGTTATCGAGTCAGCGTATTTGACCGGCGTCCGCATGTTGCGGGTAATTGTCATACTGAACGGGACGCAGAAACCGGGGTGATGGTGCACGTCTATGGCCCGCATATTTTCCACACGGATAACGAACGGGTCTGGCAATTTATTAATCAGTTCGCCACCTTTGAACCCTACGTTAATCGTGTTAAAGCGGTGACGGGGGGGCGGGTATTTTCCCTGCCTATTAACCTGCTCACGATCAATCAATTCTTTGGCAAAATCTTTAATCCCCAACAGGCAGCTAAATTTATTGCCACTCTCGGCGACCGCCGTATTGATGAGCCAAAAACATTTGAAGAACAAGCGTTGCGCTTTGTCGGTCATGAACTGTACGAAGCCTTCTTTAAAGCCTACACCATCAAGCAATGGGGGGTTCACCCATCGGAGCTACCCGCCAGTATTCTCAAGCGCTTGCCCATCCGGTTCAATTACGACGATAACTACTTTGCTCATCGCTTTCAGGGGATGCCCCGGGATGGCTATACTGCCCTTGCGGTTCGGTTGCTGGATCATCCCAATATCGCAGTCCACCTTGGCCAAACCTTTGAACGCGCCGACGCTGCCCACTTTATGCAGGTTTTCTACAGTGGCCCTATTGATGAGTGGTACGACGCTATTGAGGGTCGGATGGGTTATCGGACGCTGGATTTTGAACCGATTTTGACGGAAGGGGATTTTCAGGGTTGCGCCGTTATGAATTACTGCGACAACAGTGTTCCCTTTACCCGGACTACCGATCACAAATACTTTGCACCCTGGGAACAGCACCCCAACAGCATCAGTTATCGGGAATATAGTCGTGAATGCGGCCCTAGCGATATACCGTATTACCCGATTCGACTGGTCGCTGAAAAGGTGCAATTAGCCCGTTATGTGGTTATGGCTCAGGATGAACAGAATATGACCTTTATTGGGCGACTGGGGACTTATCGTTATCTCGATATGGACGTAACGATTCGTGAGGCGCTGGAAACGGCTGACCGGTTTTTGGCGGCGCAGCGCACCGGAACATTGATGCCCACCTTTGTCAATGACCCATTGGCCTGAAATGGCATCCCACCCGAGCGAAGCGGGCGCTTACCACCTCGGTGTTGCCGCGGTAGTCGTGACGTATAACCGGCCTGACGAACTGCGAAAAGTTGTAGCGGGTCTCCAGGGGCAGACCCGCCCCCTCGATCACCTCATCGTTTTTGACAACGGGGGTCTGGTGCGTGCCGGTTCCATCCTCAAAGACCAGGCGGATTCGCTCGACATCATTCATAGTGAAAAAAATCTGGGCGGGGCGGGCGGCTTTGCCCGAGGACTTGCAGCGGGGATGGCGCGGGGCGCAGATTGGATATGGCTGCTGGATGACGATGCCATACCGGAACCAGACGCCCTGGCTCGCTTGTTGGCGGTGCTGCCAGATCTGCCCGCCAAGGTCGGTGCTTTGTGTTGTGGGGTTCGTGAATACGGGAGTTGGGGACGTCGGCACCGGCGGTCTTTCAATCGCTGGACTGGATGGGAACATGCGCTGGGCACCTCGGCTTACAACCAGGACTTTGTAGAGATTGACACTGGCTCGTTTGTCGGCTTCCTGGTGTCCGCCAAAGCAGTCCAGGAAGTGGGGCTGCCTGATGCGGCTTTTTTTCTGGCCTACGACGATACCGACTACTCCCTGCGCCTGCAAAACGCGGGCTGGTGCTTATGGCTAGTCCCAGGCAGCGTCATTCATCATCTGCGAAGCCGGTCTGCACGCTTGCATAGCAGCCCGTTTGGCGATAAACATTATTACAATATCCGCAATCGTCTTATCGTGAAGCGACGGTATGCGTGGTTACGGAGTTTTGTTACAATAGAAGGCCTGATCTACGCGGTGATTCTCTGGATGATCGCCGGAGGCTGGAAAAATAGCGCCGGTTGGCGGACACTCTGGCGATCAGTGGTTGATGGTATTGCGGGTAGGCTGGGTACTCCAGGGGGATAGACTCGACGGGTATGATGCATTCAAGTATGTTTATATCGCCTCTTTTGAAACGCAACGATTAAGGCAAGAAAATAAAATGGCAACTTTTTATCACAGGCTTATCAATCGACTAAGTAACAGACTAGATCGTGGTTACCTAATTTTCAGGAAGCGGATAAACACTATTTTTAATAGTGAAAAACAGGTATCAAATTCATGTGTTCCTAGTGTATTTGACTCAATTCCATATAAAATAAAAGCATTTGATTTACTATATGATTCAAATACCGGTGGTTGGAGATTTCCCGGCTGGCTAGCCGATTTATTTGAACCCTATCTTGTAGAAGAATGGCTTAAGAAATATGAACCACATTATGCACCTGTAGAGCGTGAGGTCGCACATTTTTACAAAAGCATAATACAATTAGTTCGTCCAAAAGTTATTATTGAAACTGGAACTAATTCTGGTTATTCGACATCATTGATTGCTGCAGGACTTAGATCTTATTGTGAGGATGGTATTGTATATACTATAGACATCGGGGTATCCGAACATTTATTCAAAAAAACAGAATTGGAAGAAAATATAAAATTTATGAAAGGCTCAAGTCTCGAGGTACCCTTTGACCAGGAAATCGTTGCTGATATGCTAGTGCTTGATAGCGATCATAGCTACGATACTATTATAAAAGAGATCATTAGATTTGAGCCGATGCTAAAGGCAGGAGGGCTTATGCTATTGCATGATAGTATTTATTACGATGGCGTAGCACATGCCGTATATGCACTCATGAAATCTACTCGGTTCGAGGTTATTACCTTACCCACTCCCCGCACACATGGGTGTGGTACACGATCACCCGGGTTGACCATTGTGCGAAAACGTGTAGAGACTCCTACACCCAATGATATTAACTTCGACCCGAACTTTTCGGGCTTAGAAGTAGGTCGGGATCAGATGGATCCTGAGTCTCTCATTAATAAATTACTTTTATCAGAATCTTCTAAAGTTGCCGAGAGGCAGAAACAAGAAATTCGATAATTCAATAAAAAATTTTATTTATAAATGCTAATTAAGCAGTTAGTCGATCTGATTCAGGCGTGGCGGTTAATCTTACCCTTGAACTTTTTTAGGATACCTGACCCGAAAAAGATGGTTCTGCGCCGGTCGGTTCCGGATTTTCCTGACCCTGCCCGGGGCGCTGTCATTATCCGCACCCAGGGACGCCGATCTGATCTGTTAGCCGAAGCGCTGGCCTCGGTAGCCGCGCAATCGGTAGCCGTCACCGCATTCGTGGTGGTGCATGGCGATCACGCGGCGCTTGCAAAGGTCAAGGACGCCATTTCGGGTATCCAGCAAGACCTGCGAATTGTTCATGCCCCAGATACCGGGCGCCGTCGCGGTTATCCCCTGAATCTTGCCCTCGAGCAGATTTATGCGGCGGGTGCGGCGTTTGATGTCCTGTTTTTTCTGGACGACGATGACATCGTGTATCCGTCATTTTGCCAGACCCTGATCGACGCGATGCGCCAGCAGAATGTCGATGTGGTGTATGCCGCCAGTCACCGCCGAGTTCCTGGAGAAGCTGTTGTACCAGGTTACGCGCCGTTGCCACCGATGTGCTTGCTGATCGAGAACTTCATACCTATTAACGCCTATGTCATCCGCCTGAGCGCCATCCAGTCTGCTCGCCTCTTCTTCGATGAATCGCTGGAGGTTCTCGAAGACTGGAATTTTCTGCATCGGCTTCTGGCCTTGCAGTTAAACTTCTTCCCGGTGGGAGACGCCCTGTCGGAATTTCGGATCACGGGCGATGGCAATACCCCGGATAAACAGGATCAGGCAATGTGGGATCGAGCGTGGGAGAGCGTCGATGCCTATCTCGATCAGATTTGCCATCAGATGGAGCGCTCTTATGTTCTCCAGTCCTTCAGCAACTTTGATTTTGCAGCGCGTGGACCACTGACGCCATCGGAAAGCCAACTGTTACAAAAAACGGCTGAATGGATTGAAATGCGGTTTCCCGCTGGCTCCGTTGATGAACCTTAATCTCCAGCCAGAACCCATGCCTGATCGCACCGGTGACCCGTCGCTGCTCAAGCTTGAGCGGCAAATTCGCGATCTTGAAGCGCAACTGAGGCACGCCAGGCAGGATCAGGTGCGCATCAAGCACCAGCTCCAAGCGCGATTGCTCGACGGCGCGGTCAGGCGGCGCGACCTCGAAGCGAGGCTCCATAACGCTTTAGCTGAACTTGACGCAGTTTGGGCGGAGCGGGACCGGCTTGAGACCCAACTCGCTAACGCTATGGTGGAACGGGTACGCCTGGAGAAGAACTATGAGAACTGCCTGGTCGAACTCGGTGGGGTGTACGCCTCCCTGTCCTGGCGGTTGACCGTTCCCCTGCGCGGGTTCAACGCCCAGTTAGCCCGGTGGAGGCATCGCTGATTTGAACAGAAACGGATTACCACCAGACATCGACCTAAACCGTGCTGGCACCTTGTTCGATACGGCCTGGTATCTGGATCAAAACCCCGATATTGCCCAGGCCGGTGGTGATCCTCTCCAGCACTATCTTGAATATGGCGCTTGGGAAATGCGCAACCCGAACCCCCTGTTTGATAGTGACTGGTATCTGGCCGTCAACCCGGATGTGGCTCAGGTAGGTATCAACCCGTTGGTTCACTACCTGACGGTCGGCGCTGCCGAAAATCGGGATCCTCATCCGCTGTTCGATACGCGTACCTACCGCGAGGTTTGTGGTCTCTTGCCACCGCAAATGACGCCTCTCGAAGCGTTTCTCTCCGGTTCCCGACCGCCCTGCACCGGGGTGTATCGGTCAGTCGAGGAGTTGTCGTTCATTCAGAAGCATTTTCTGGATCGGGTGACGGTTCACAAAATTTTAGATCAGCGCACAACAACATTGCCCTGGGCCGTATTTCTGCAATGCGGTCAATTCTCACTACACCCACAGTGGCTAACGACAAACCCCAAACCCTGGCATTTGATCTTGAATTGCTATGATGAGACTTATCATCAGGCTATTAACGCTGACATCGTATTATCACAAAATCAGGGGACTAAATTCTCGGCAATGTACCGAATTTTGGAAGATGATCCACATTTTTTTGAACCTTATGAGTATGTGTTATTTCTGGATGATGACATCCTGGTCACTGAAGAAGCCATCACCCAGTTGTTTACCATTGCTCAATCGCAAAACCTGAAATTGGCGCAGCCTAGTGTAGCGCCGGAATCGGCTCATACCTGGAGCGTGCTCATCACCCAGCCTGATTCATTCCTACGCACACTGAATACGGTTGAGATCATGATGCCACTGCTATCCCGTGAAGCACTGCAATTGGGCAGTCATTTGTTTGCTCACAGCATTAGTGGTTGGGGTCTGGATTTTGCACTGGGCGATCTAGTGAATCGCATGTTTGGTTCTGGACACATTGCGGTCATTGACGCTGTCAGTTTTCTGCACGCCAAGACGATTGACGTGGTGCAAGGGGCTTACTACCGGATGCTGCGTGAAAACCGGATCAGTCCGCTAGTTGAAGAGCGAGCGATGGGTCTATTGTATGGCGCAGCAGGCCCCATCCGGGAAGTATAAAAAATATCCGTAGCATTCGACAAAAAACGGCAAATATTGTGGATAAAAATGATCAGAAAAGTCTGACTGATACAGCACAATCAGCAACAGAAATCCGCTATGACAACCGGGGGAAGGATCGGAATAACCCTCCCGAGGCCACGCTTATCATTCCGGTTTTCAATGTTGCCGACTATGTCGAGCAGTGCCTGGCATCAGTACTCGCAACTGCCGTGACGGTTGATCTGGAAATCATCATCATTGATGACGGTTCGCAAGATGCGTCAGGTGAAATCGTTGCCGAGATTCTCGCGGCCCGGAAGCCTACGCAAACGCTTTATCTGAAGCAAACTAATCAAGGACTTTCTGCTGTGCGGAACCGGGGAGTCCAATTGGCAATGGGTAACTATATCGGGTTCCTCGACAGCGACGATATGCTGACCGCCGGTTCCATGCGGATTTTGCTGGACTTTGCGGAGAATCATCAGTGCGATATGGTGCTGGGTAAAAGCTATGTATTCGACTCTAAAAGCCACGATGTTTATTCGTTCTATGATGACTGGGCCTGGCAACGCTTGCTGAATAGTGCTACAACGCGTGTCGTGTCAAAGCATGAAGATCCGGCCTTGTTCTTTCTCGAACCGAATGCTAATTACCGACTGATCCGGCGCGGCTTGTTCACACAGTTTGATTTCACTTACCCGGTCGGACGTCTGTTTGAAGACCCGCCCGTGCATTATAAAATGCTGGCGTCCGCCGCCCGCATTGGCTTGGTAGATGTCCCTTATTATGGTTACCGGGTGAACCGTCCGGGCAAGATTACCGCAGAAAGAAGCTTACGGCGCTTCGATATTCTCGAAGTGACCCGTGAAACCTTTAGTGAACTACGCCAGATGGACATTACTCCGGAAGCAGGCGGCGCTATCATCTATGGTTTGTCTCGCATTGTTTGGTGGTGTGGTTCCATGACCTTGCCCGAACATCGTCGTGAATACTTCCAAAAGGCCTGTATGATCTTTACCGAATACGCACCGGTACCTTGGATCATTCAATTTGGTGCAAGCCGACTCCCGGATGATATTCACTATCTCATTGTTGGTAGTCTGATCCGGAACGAAGTGAGCCGACTGAAACGGATGTCTTATGGCCGCCGATACCCTCTGCAATCCTTGATTTTTTTACTGAAGATTAGTCGGCAGGATCTCATCACGCGGCGAATCCGGCAAATGGTTGGAAAGCTGCTGGTTAAATTCCGGTTAAAATGGGGCTAATATTAGTAAAGCTATGCAATACCATATTCAAACTATCGTCAGTCAGTTATCTTCCAGAACCGCTGAACGGCTCCTGAAAACTGACCTCTTGCGTCTCAACCGGCACTACTATGGACCTTATCTCTTTACGGGGACTCTCAGCCGGTTCTCCCTGATTATCGGTGGGCGCTCGGGACTGTTGGCGTTAATGCTGGCGGCGGCAAATCCTCATCAGCAGATCTTTGTCGTCGAGCGCGATGCCGGCCTGAGAACCGCTATTGATGAATCCGCCCATCACCTGGGCCTGAGCCATCTGAAACTGTATGAAAATTCCGCCGAGTGCTTGGGCATTCTGAAAACCGCTGGCACCGACCTCGGGCTGGTTTGCGTCGAGCAGACGGTTTTTTCAAAAGCCTTGCTGGCGGAACTAACTGGATCGTTTCGCATTGAGCACTTGATCGGGGAGTTTGCGGAAGCACAGGCCAATCCATTGTGGGTGCATCGTGTCAGCCGTGAGGCGGCCCGAACCTTTCATTGGCAGAACCTGACCACCGGTCTGCCGATGCCGGGTAGCGGTCGGCACGGGCCTGATGTCAGCGTCGTGGTGCCGGCCTATGGCATTGAAAATTATCTGGATCATTGCATGGAAAGTCTGGTCAGCCAGACGCTGGATTCTCTGGAAATAATCATCGTGGATGATGGGGCCAGGGACCGATCCGGGCAGATCGCCGACGAGTGGGCGAAGCGAGATGCACGGGTTCGGGTGATCCACCAGCCCAATGCCGGTTGTGCCGCCGCCCGCTCTAACGGTCTCAAGGCCGCTACCGGGATGTTTGTGGGTCTGGTGGACGGCGACGACTGGGTGGATTCGCCGATGTTCCAGGCGCTGGCCGAGTCAGCGGTCCGGTTTACCAGCGATATTGCCCAGTGTGGATACCGCCACTGCTATGACAGTGACCAGACGTGGGCCGATGAGCGGGAATATTTTTCCCTGACCCAAAAAATTGGCGAGGGCAACGGGCTGATCGCCAACCCGAAAGATCTGATCCCCTGGCGTCCCACGATCTGGCGGCGGCTTTACCGGCGCGATTTTCTGACCGGCAACGCCATCGACTTTCCCTCCGCCATTCGGCGTTTCGATGACCTGCCGTTTCACTTTATGACCCTGGCCTTGGCGGAACGGCTGTCGGTGGTGAACGCCTGTTATTACAACTACCGCCAGCAGCGGCCTGGACAGGACATCAGCGTTGATGATGAACGCTTGCATGTTCACTTCCCCATCTTCCGGCTACTCAAGGATTTCGTCCGTCAGCACCACACCCGCGAACTGGAGGAGAAGCTGTTCATGACCCAGATCGCCTCGCATGAATGGGCAAGTCACGTCATTCAGCCCCGGTTGCTCGCCCATTACCGGGCGGCTGCGAAATATGATCTGTTTGAAGACTCCATTGCGCTGACGTCGGCGGAACTGCTCGGCGTGGTTCGGCGCTATAACCGTCGCAAAAGCTACTGGGCCTGGCGGCTGAAGCTCAAACGCGGCTCAGGGAAGGACGCCTGGCTGGCGGTCAGAGACTATGCTGGCTAAGGTGATTTCTCATAAAGAGAATAACGGGTTTGATCCTCATGCCAGAACTTAGCCACGGATAAACACGGAAAAACACGGAAAATTCTTTCTTTTTCTGTGTCATTCTGTGTTATTCCGTGGCTAAAATTCTCGGGTTTGGCTGGAGTGGGGATCAAGGCGGGTGTCCTCTTTTCAGGAAATCGCCTAATGGCGACGCCGGTTTCGCGGACATCATCTGCATCACCCAGGCGTTTGCGGCGGTAGCGGTCAGGTTTTGCGTCAGTCCGGGGAACAGTCCGCCAGTCAGCACCAGTACGCCCATGACGCTGGCAATAAACAGTTCGCGGGGCCGCAGATCCATGACGGAAGCGACTACTGGTTGCGTGACCGGCCCCAGAAACGCCCGCTGGAAGAAACTTAGAAAATAGGCCGCGCTCAGGATCACGCCGAGCAGGGCGACGACCGCGACCCCGGTTGAAGAGTGCAGAATCCCCAGCAGCATCAGCAGTTCCGCGATAAAGCCATTCGTGCCCGGCAAGCCGATCGATGCCATCCCCAGCAGCAGGAACAGCGCGGTAAAGCGGGGCAGGGGTCGGGCCAGTCCGCCCAGGCTGGCGAGATCGGTGGAACCCAGCCGATGGTGCAGAAACCCGGCCATCAGCATCAGGCCACCGGCGATGAGGCTAAAATTCGCCAGTTGCAAGACTGCGCCCTGAATCCCCTGAATAGTCATCGCCGCGAGGCTGACAACGACTAGCCCGACATGGCTGATGCTGGAAAACGCCAGCAGCTTGCGCAGATTGGACTGGCGCAACGCGATCAGCGCCCCGTAGATCAGCCCGATCAGACCCAACACGGTCATCAGCCAGAAGCTCTCTCTTGCCGCTTCCGGGGCCAGGGGCAGGGCGAAGCGCAGAATGCCGAACACGCCCAGTTTAAGACCGACCAGCAGTGCGCTCAGTCCCACCGGTCCCTCCCGCAACACGGTCGGTAGCCAGGTGTGGAACGGGAACAGCGGCGCTTTCACCGCAAAGCCGAAGAACAGCAGCAGAAATACCGGCGTTTGCCACTGGGCGGATAGGGGATGCTCCAGCAGCGTCCGATAGTCAAAGCTCAGCCCGCCCGGGTGATTCAATGCCAACAGGATGATGCCAAACAGCAGCGGAATGCCCCCAGCCAGCATGAACAGGGTGTATTTCGTGGCAGCGTAGCGGCGTTCCGGGCCGATGCCCCACAGGCTGATCAGGAAATAGATTGGCACCAGGGTCAGTTCCCAGAACAGGAAAAATAGCACCAGATCGAGGGCGCAGAAGATGCCCATGATGAAGCTCTCCAGCGCCAGCAGTAGGGCGAAATAGAGCCGAGGCAGGGACTGAATGCTGGTCCAGGACGCCAGAATGACCGCGCCAAACAGCAACGCAGTCAACGGCGGAAACAGCACAGCGATGCCGTCGATGCCCAGTAAATAATGGACGTTCAGGCTGGGAATCCAGGACGCTTGTTCCACGAACTGCATCCCGGCGACGTCCGGGCGAAAGGCGATGAGCATCAGCACCGCCAGCGCCAGTTCCAGCCCCGCGCCAACCAGCGCGACCCGGCGCACGGTGCGACTCTCACGCAGGAACGGCAGCAGGCCCGCCCAGGCCAGCGGCAGGATAATGAGCAGGCTCAGGATGGGGACATTGAAGGGGGTGGATTCGGGCGTCATCGCTCAGGCTCTCTATTCAGTGGTCAACCGGCGCATGATGACCGGTTCCAACAACGGCTTCCAGGCGATGCGCCGTGGCATCAACGGCCCCGCGAATCGTCTTGATCCACGGGTCGGCGTACAGCCCGACACTGATCATCACCGCGCAGAGCAGTCCGGCCATAATCAATTCCCGATGCTGCAAGTCGCGGATCGGTGCCGCAACGCCGCGTGGGTGGCGGGCCAGGAAAATGCGCTGATAGGCCCACAGCAGATAGCCGGCGGCCAGCACATTCCCGGAAGCCGCCAGCGTCGCGACCATCCAGCCCTGGGATTCCAGCAACCCTTCCAGCACCAGGTGCGCCGCCTCGAAGCCCGGTGTACCCGGCATGGCGATGCTGCCTAGCACCACCACCAGAAACACCAGTCCCAGCAGCGGCGCGGTCTCAAACAGCCCGCCCACCCGCTTAAAACGGGTCGTTCCCAATCGGTGGTACAACAATCCGGCGACGATGAACAACCCGGAGGCGGCCAGCCCCAGATTCAGCGCCAAGAGCAGACTGCCGCGCAATCCAGCAGGATTCAGCGAAAACAGCCCGGCGACCAGCAATCCGGACTGGCTGATCGCGGCAAAAGCCAGTAACCGGCGCAGGTCGATTTGCCGGAAGGCCAGTAATGCACCATAGAGCATTCCGACCAAACCCAGGGCCATGATGGCGGTATCCCAGTATTGGGCGGCAGCGGGCAGCAACGGGAAGACGAAGCGCAATAACGCGTAAATACCGACCTTGATACCGACCAGAAAGACAATGCCAATGGCAATCGTGCCATGTTTGGCCACAATCGCTAGCCAGGTATGCAAGGGGAACAGCGCCAGTCGCACCGCCAGCCCGGCAAACAGCAGGATGAAAATCAAGGACTGCTGATTCGCGGGTATCGGTGTTTCCAGCAGATCAGCCAGGGCGAAGGACCAGCCCTGTCCGCTCAATGCCGCATGGTTCCAGCCCAGCAAGCCGATGCCAATCAGCAATGCCGCCAGACCGCCCCCCATGAAGCGCAGAAAATGCCACGCCACCCGGTTCCGCGCCGGACTGGTGCCATAGCGGGCGATCATCACTGCCGCTGGAATCACTTCGGCTAGGGCGAATAGCCAGAATTGCAACAGATTCAACGCAGTGAACATCCCGATCAGTACCCATTCCAGCGCCAGGATATTCGCCACAAACCGCCCCGGACGTTCCTGCTGCTGGCGGTGCGACTGGGTGTAGAGCAGAACAAACAACGTCAGCAGCGCGGTCAGGGGCAGGAACAGAATACTGATCCCATCCACTCCCATCAGAGCGTTGAAGCCGAAGAGGTTGAAGGCTTCCACGAACTGCATTCCTGGTGCATCCGGCTGGAAATGGAATAACAGGTGCAGCGCCAGGAGCAGTTCAATCGCGGCGGTTCCCAGCGCCAAGGCAAAGGCCGTAGACGCTTGCCGGACGCGGAAGGTGGCGAGTATTCCGGCCAAAGGAACGAGCAGCAGCGCACTCAACAGCGGAACGCCCGACGCACCCGGTTCAGCCTCGGTCATCATCGCACTGATCCCGACCAGCGCCGCCAGTGCGGCGATCAGCAGGGTCATCGACGCCCAGGAGCGTCCCAGCCAGCGTTCTGCCCGGTTCAGGACTTGTCCCAACCGGTGTCCGGCCACGGCCAGTCCGTGACCGGCGCTTTTCAACATCAACTGGTCTTCGACTTGATTGGAAATCGCCGCGATCCATTCCGTCGCCATCGCCAGAATGCCGGGTTCCTGATCAGCGGCTCTGGGCGCACGCTCCAGCACCCGCCCGGCACCGAGTTGCCGTTCTTCCCATTGCGCGACCGAGGACAGGGCGTTGACCGCCGGAGCGGGTAAGCCGGTCGCTCGATCCACGACCAAAGTATCGAACCGCATCAAGCGCCCGGCCAGCCGCTGCACCGGGTGAACGATCAACCGATCCGCCAACTCCTCCAGCCAGAATCGCTGAAGGGCGGCAGCATACAGGCCGGGGCGTTGCGCGAGGAGTTTGGAGACCGGGCGGGTGCGTTCCCCCGCCATCTGCCGGAGGATTGAGGGGGCGGTGAGGAATTGATAGCCGCGAAACAGGGCATGGCAACCGAGATGAATGAGTGCCAACCGCCAGAAGCCCAGACCGCTGGCGAGGAACATCAGCCCGACTTGCCCGGACGTCGAGAAAATCAGCGCACTTTTAATATCGGTCTGGGTTAATCCGCTCAGAAAGCCGTACAGAGCGGTGGCCAGACCGATGACCGCCATCACCGCCATGGCCACCGGTGACTGCTCAAACAGCGGTTGCAGGCGCAGCACCAGGTAAACCCCGGCGTGAACCATCACCATCCCGTAGAACAGCGCACTGGAGGGCGTCGGCCCTTCCATGGCGCGAGCCAGCCACGGAATCAGGGGCACCTGGGCGGATTTGGCGACCGCCGCCAGCAGGAAGCACCCGGCCAAAATACCCGCCTGCATCGGGCTTAAATCCGCTGCGCCGGCATTGATGGCCGCCCAGTCCACACTCCCCAGCCAATGAAACGCCAGCGCAATGCCCAGCAGAAACCCAGCATCGCCGACCCGATTGGTCACGAAAGCGCGAGTGGCGTTGCCCGCCGCGACTGGACGGTCTTGGAAAAAAGAAATCAGCAGATAAGAACACAGTCCCGCAACTTCCCAACCAATAAAGGTCAGTATCGCATTGCCGCTGGCGACCAGCAGCGTCATCGCCGCGGCAAACAGGCTGAGGATCATAAAGAAGCGATGAAAGCCCGTCTCCCGGTGCATGTAATTCACGGCAAAGCGGGCGATCAGCAAACTGGCCAGAGTCGTAATCACCAGCAAGGTCAGGCTTAAACCGTCGGTCAGAAAATTCAGATGAACCTGATAATCGCCGCTGGTCAACCAACCACTCAGCGTGATGGTTTCCGGCGCGATTCCAGCGAACCAGGCCATGATAAGGACGAGCGTCGCTGTCAGGGAACCGGCGCTGGCGGTCAGGGCGATGCGACTGGTGCGCGGTTCCTGCGCTTCCCCGTGGGCGTGGCCGAACAGGATCGCCAGCCCGATCCACAGGGCGGCGGCCAGCGGCAGGGCGGGAATCAGGATGATGAGCCAGTCAGGCATGGGCATTCCCCGGTACGATGTTGGCTATTTTAAATTTGAAATGAAGGGTTCGCGGGAGGGACGTTGTCGGGCAGGCGTTCAGGCGCGCACCACCTGAATGCGTCGACCCTGGGGGCTGGTCTGTTCGGTGCAGTTGGTGCGTTCAGCGATGGGCGGCTGCCCGGTTCGCCGGTCGAAGATCACCAGCCAGCCGGTATCAAGTCCCAGTCCGGCCAGATAACTGTCCAACTGGGCCAGGCCGTTTTGCAGTGGATCGGGATAACCATCGCGCCAGACCTTGAGTTCCATCCCCAGCGTGACTTGGCCATAGCGCAGACAGAGATCCATCCGTCCGGAGCCGATGGCGTATTCCCGCTCCAGCGTTCCGTCACCGTTGACGACGCGATGCAGGAAGGCCATCAGCACCAGATGCGGAGCGATTTCGTGATAGGGGGCGCTGCTGAGGAGCGGTTGGCCGTGTTGCCGCCAGAAGGCTAGAAAGGTCTCCAGCAGGCGTTCGGGATTCAGGCTCCCGTCGGTATTTAACCAGGTGGGCGCAATCTGCGGCAGGGAGGCTTGCGGCGTAAACGCCAAAGCGCGGGGCAGGACTTCGCGGTAAATGGGATTGGCAATCGTCAGACCCTGACCGCCCGCCATGCGGCACAGACCCAGATCGAGTAGGTATTGAACGTCATCGTCAGGGACACCGTCCAGCGTAGTCCCAGCCAGCATCGGTTCGATGACCCGCCGCACCCGGTTCTCACGCAGCTTGTCGGCGAGTTGATCCAGATGCGTAACCCGGTTGACGATCAGTCGTTCTTTAGCTCGGTCGATGAGGTCAGCGGTGATCGGTTGGCTGCGGTCGTGGCCAGCGGTCCGCTCGAAACAGGTCTCGTAGGCCAGGGCATTGACCAACCACGGCTGGCCCAAGGTCAGATGCCAGACCCGATCCAGCGCTTCGGGGGTGAAAATTTGCCCGGTTTCCGTGGTGTGTTCCTGGAGCAGAGTGGCGACCTCGACAGCGGTGAAATCGCCGAGGCGTAGTGATTTAGCTTTGATGTTGAAGGCACTGCCGCCGGTGATGATCGCAGCCTCAGCGTGGGAGTGAATCCGGTAGTCACGCAAATCGCGCACCCCGCACAGGATGACGGTCTGCGGAAAGGCGGCGGGTCGCTGGTTGTAGCCCGTCCGCAACTGCCGTAAGAGTGAAATCAGGGTGTCGCCCACCAGGGCATCCACTTCGTCTAACAGCAACACGGCCGGTCGCGGATCAGCCGCCGCCCAGAACTCCAGCAACTGGACGAGCCGGTCACTGGCGGGAACGGCGGCACCGCCCTCCCGATACCAGTCGGCGAGTCGAGGCTCTTGCAGATACAGCCGCGCTGAGCGACCCAGAACGCTGCAGATCGTCGCCATCCCCTCGTTGACATCCTCACGGGCGGTCTGTACGCCCTCGATATTGGCATAGAGCGTCCGGTAGCGGCCTTCGCGGTTGAGATAGTCCATCAGCGCCAGCAGGCAGGAGGTCTTGCCGGTCTGGCGCGGGGCGTGGAGCAAAAAATATTTCTTCTGGTCGATGAGTGTCAGGATCTCGTCGAGATTCCAACGACTTAGAGGCGGCAGATAGTAGTGATCTTCGGGCCGGACCGGGCCTTCGGTGTTGAAGAAGCGCATGGCGAAACTCCGGGGGACAGGGGCAGGAGGGAAGTATAGCAGGCGGCGTGTGGACCTCATTGTGCTCAATCCCCTTCAGCCCGTGAGCTGCTTATCTCCTTATAAATGAACCCATTGAGCATTTGTAACCGTTCAGTCCTCCCCTTTAGCAAAGAGGGGTGAGGGGGGATTTGGGTCCCTTTACTCGTGTAGCCTTTCCCGGTGTAGCCGGAATCTCTCGGTTTAGGGAGAGGGATGTATTTGGGCGGGCGTTCAGGCGCGCACGACCTGGATGAGCCGACCCTGGGGACTGCGCTGCTCGGTGCTGGTGGTGCGTTCAGCAATCGGCGGCTGCCCGGTTCGCCGGTCGAAGATCACCAGCCAGCCGGTATCGAGGCCCAGTCCGGCCAGATAGCTGTCCAACTGGGCCAAGCCGTTTTGCAGTGGATCGGGGGCACCATCGCGCCAGACCTTGAGTTCCATCCCCAGCGTGACCTGGCCATACCGTAAACAGAGATCCATCCGCCCGGAGCCGATGGCGTATTCCCGTTCCAGCGTCCCGTCTCCATTGACCACCCGGTGCAGGAACGCCATCAGCACCAGATGTGGGGCGATTTCGTGATAAGGCGCACTGCCGAGCAGTGGCTGACCGTGTTGACACCAGAAGTCGAGAAAGGCGGCCAGCAGGCGTTCAGGATTCAGACTCCCGTTGGCATTCAGCCAGGTCGGAACGATCTGGGGCAGGGTATCCTGGGGACCGCTGGCCAGGGCGCGTGGTAACACTTCCCGGTAGATCGGATTGGCGACCACCAGTCCCCCCACGCCATCACGGCGCAGCAGACCCAGGTCGACCAGATACTGGCGGTCATCTTCCGGCGCGGCGTCCATGAGCGTCCCGGCCAGCATCGGCTCGATCACCCGCCGCACCCGGTCCTCGCGCAGCTTGTCGGCGAGTTGATCCAGATGCGTAACCCGGTTGACGATCAGGTACTCCTTCGCTTGGTCAATCGTAGCCACCGTTATCGGTCGACTCCGATCACGTCCTTCTGGTCGGCGGAAACAGGCGTGATAGGCCAGGGCATTGACCAACCACGGCTGGCCCTGGGTCAGATACCAGACCCGATCCAGCGCTTCGGGGGTGAAAACTTGCCCGGTTTCCGTGGTGTGTTCCTGAAGCAGGGTCGTGACCTCATCCGTGGTGAAATCGCCCAGCCGCAAGGATTCCGCCTTGATATTGAAGGCGCTGCCGCCAGTGATCGGACTGGGTTCGGAGCGGGCGTGAATCCGGTAGTCGCGCAGGTCGCGCACCCCGCACAGAATGACCGTCTGTGGAAAAGCGGTAGGCCGCTGGTTGTAGCCCGCCCGGAGTTGGCGCAACAGCGAAATGAGCGTGTCGCCCACCAGAGCATCCACCTCGTCCAACAGTAATACAGCGGGGCGTGGATCGGCCGCCGCCCAAAATTCGAGCAACTGGACAAGCCGATCATCAGCAGGAACGGCAGCGCCGCCATCCCGATACCAGTCGGCGAGCCGCCCATCCTGCAAATACA
>JAIFNF010000226.1 GCA_020047885.1 Gammaproteobacteria bacterium
TTGAGTGGCGAAAACCAAGCCGTACCCTTGGGCAACCTCGATGAAGCAAGAAGTGAGTCATAGAATAAAAGACTATGATTTACGCAACGGTGAAATACATGCGCACCCTGCAAGACCGCTATTTCGCCCAGGAACCGATGGACGACCTCAACAAGGGTCTGTTCACCTTCGCCGCCTACAACGCCGGGCCGGGTCGCATCGCCCAACTACGCAAGGAAGCCGCCCAACGGGGCCTCAACCCCAACGTCTGGTTCAACAACGTGGAACAGATCGCCGCCGAGAAAATCGGCCGCGAGACCGTCACCTACGTCGCCAACATCTACAAATACTACCTGGCCTACCAGTTCCTCACCGAAGAACAGGCCGAACGCGAGAAAGCCAAGGCGGCGCTGAAGCCGTGAGCGACTGTTTGCAAGATGTCTTAGGGAACTCGCAAAAAATATCCCCCCGGTGCCTGGGTCCCACGCTCCCGCGGCCCTCACCGTAGGAGCGGCCCATGGCCGCGAACCTGCCTTGGGCGTCGCGGGCATGGCCCGCTCCTACTAAAAAGACAGCAACCCAACCTTGTATCTACGCTGAAGGGTGATCACAGAAAGATTGATGTGGGGTATTTTTTGCGAGCTGCCTTACGCCGGTGATTAAACCAAGTCCCCGGCTTTTCTATCCAGAGAAACCTGGGTATCCGGGTAAGCAGGGACTGAACGGAATGATTCGCCCGAACAGCGTCCAACAGGGGAGAGGCGGATACTTAAACTGGCGGTGAAATCAGGTATTAGCACGCAGGAAAGCGGCGTAGCCGGCCTCATCGAGAGTGCCGGCAGCTAATGCTAAAACGGCTTGGGCTGCATCCGCTTCGTTCGCTGAAAAGCGATGGCCGTTGAGTTCGAGAAACAGAATACCCACGACAAAGCCCGTGCGTTTATTGCCATCGATGAAAGGATGGTTGCGAACAATGCCCACGGTATAGGCCGCCGCCAGATCCATCAAATCGGGTCAGTCCGCGTAGGCGTCAATCTGTTGCGGTCTGGCGAGAGCCGATTTCAGCAAGCACTTATCCCGGATCCCCGCCATGCAGCGCCAGCAGGCGGTCATGCAAGGCAAGCGCATCCCGCTCGTCGATCCAGATCAGTTCGGTCACTGGGCAAGAACGTGCAAGGTGTTGCGGTAGCGATTGATGATGTCCTCGGCTTTGGCCATTTTCTGCGCAAAGGCCGGATCGCCAGGCGTCAGCCGATAGCCGCCGTCAGGCATTTCAATCAGAAACAGGGGACTTCCGTCTTCCGTATGCAAGCGGTTGATCACCTCCCTGGGCAAGACCACCCCCAGTGAGTGACCGAATTTGCGGACTTTGAGTTCGACCATGAGCAATCCTCCAAGTACTACCAGGCATCATAACTTTGGTTGATTTTTTAACCAAGAAATCACGGAATCCTCTGCCGATCATCTTCCCGTGAAATCACCCCAAGGAGCACCCAGATGTACTTCAACCACTGGATAACACATTGAATTTTAATATGTTTTACGGCCTTGTGTATCGGGAGATCGGGATGCAGGTAGATCAGTTCGCTAGTCGCCATTCGCTACTCGCTTTCGCTGGAAGAGGGAGGAGATTCCAACAAATCCGGGTAAAATACGGCGATGACCCTCCCGCCCTACCCGCCTACACCGTCTCCATCGTCGAGGATGAGGCGGTTCTCCGCCAGGAAATGGCCTTCCAACTGGAATGCCTCGGCTTTGTCGTCGAGTCGTTTGCAAGCGCCGGGGAATTTTACCGGTACCTCGCCGTACACCCGAAAACCGTGGTCGTGCTGGACATCGGGCTGGCCGGCGAGGACGGTCTGACGGTCTGTCAGTATCTGCGGACGCATAACGTCAACATCGGCATTATCTTCGTCACCGCCCGGAGTTTGCGCAGCGACCGCCTGGCCGGCCTGGATGTCGGCGCCGACGCCTATCTGGTCAAGCCGGTTGATATTGAAGAACTGACGCTGATCGTGAAGCGTCTTGGGGAACGGCTCATCACCATCCAGACCCCGCCGCCGTCCCCTGACGACGACTTATGGCATCTCCAAGACCATCCGGCGTTTCTCATTACCCCAAATCAGACCCGGATTCGCCTGTCCACGAACGAGTATCAATTACTGAAAATACTCTGGCAGCACCCAGGCGTTCCATGCCGACATGTGGAACTGGCGGTTGCCCTGAATTTGCACCCGGAGGACTATCACAAACACCGGGTCGAGGTGATCTTTAGCCGGTTACGGGAGCGCATTTTTCGCTATAGCGGGCTGCAACTGCCCCTGAAGGCGGAACGCGGCGTGGGTTATCTCATCTTGCCCGGCCCGCCGCGTGAAGTGTAAGGCAACTCGCAAAAAATATTCCCACACCCTTCCGAACCTGGCCACGGAAAAACACGGAAAAACACGGAAGATTCTTTTTTTCCGTGTCTTTCCGTGGCTCGATCCTTACGCGGTCAAAGCGATGATCCAAGCAGATTACTTGAGGATTTTTATTGCGAGTTGCCTAAGCGTCCGGTTATTCAGCAAGCCGTTTCGCCACCAGGGGCAGGCGGATCGTGAACACGGCACCGTGCGAAACAGGGTCACGGACGGTCACTTCACCGCCATGCAGGCGGACGATGGTGCGAACAATGGACAAGCCCAGCCCGCTGCCGGGTCCGGCGTCCCGGCGATAGAAACGCTCGAAGATGACCTCTTTCTCCGCATCCGGTATGCCGGAACCGTGATCGGCGACCGTGATTTCCACATCGCCCTCGATCATTCGCAGACAGACTTCCGGCGGCTGACTGGCGGTACTGTAGCGCAGGGCGTTGTCGATCAGGTTATGCAAAGCGATCGACAACAACTCCGGGTCGATCACCATCGGCTGCGCATGATCCAGCCCCTGCCAGACGATGGGCATCGCATAGCGCTCTACTACGTCGCTGATCACGGTCTGGATATTCACCTCCTGCAACATCAACCCAAAACGTAATTCGCGCAGCCGATCCTGCGTGATCAGGATATTAGCGAGATGGATCAGGCGCTGAGTGGCCTGGCGCATATTATCCAGCCGCACGGCGACCGCTGGAGGAACCTCATCCGCGAGGAATTTCAGCGAATCGAGCGAGGCGCGAATCATGGCTGCGGGGGTGCGGAATTCATGCGAGGCCAGCGATAACAGTTGCCGCTGTTCCGCTTCAGCCTGCGCCACATCCGCCAGCGCCTCGTGCAGGGCATGGTCGTCCTTCTGCTTGGCCAGCAGCAGAAAGCCATAGCCATTGATCACGGTAATCAGATAGCCGACCACAAACAAGGTGATATTGAACGCCTGATAATGGGGATGGGTGAGGTCGTCGAAGTGGAACAACGGGAACACACGCCCCAGAAATAGCAATCCGGCAATGCCGTTGGTGACGCCCATCAGCCGCACCAGCAGTCCGGATTGGCGGTGGGTCAGCAGGAGAAGAGCCATCGCCGCAAAAAAGCCACTATTCACCAGCGAGAAGAAGATCAGATCGGCGCGGCGCGTCACCCCCGCACCATGCAGAACCCACTGGGCGATCACCGCCAGGCCGGTCAGCAGCATCAGTGGCGTTCGCCAGTCGCGCCGACCCAGCAGGCTGGCGTAAGCCGCGTATTCCAGCGCCCAGGCCACCATCAGTAGCACATGTGACAGGGTGAGTGAGAGCCAGAGCGGAATGGCTGGACGCAACCAGATGAGCAAAAAGGCCACGCTGCTGATCAATCGCGCCCAGCGCCAGATCGACAGCGGCTGATTGGTCGGGTTGGCTGACCAGGTATACACCGTGGCCAGTCCGGCAAACCCCAGATTGCCGAGACTTATGGCTAACGATAACGTCGGAATATCAATCAAGCGGGAACCTGAAATTTAAAGACTGCAACGGAGGAGATTTCTACAACTCCAATCGGATGGGTATGGGAAAGCGCTCCTTGCCGCCGTCTACAGTGTAGGCGTTCAGACCCCTCCCCCCAACCCCCTCCCCATGAATGGAGAGGGGGAGTGCCATAACAGGCTGTTGTGCAAGCTCCCTCCCCGGGTGTGAACGGTTACTCTACAGTATATTCTGGAGATGGCTGAGAGGTGTACGGAATGTCGGCTATACTGAATGTTATTCACAAAATTATTAGAAAAGACCCCGTGCCATGACTGAACAAACCACCACTTCCAATTCCAATTCCGGCGTATTCGATGTCGATCTGGTGCTCCGGCAAGCCCGCGCCTATCTCGCTTTTGGTGACCAGGTGCGGCAGTTCACTGACCGGATCAGCGAAACGGCGGAAGCCGAAACCGACTGGGGCCAGGCCCTGCAACAGCACTTTACCCAACTCAAGGCCGCCATCGCCCAGTCAGCGGAAAATCCAAACGTCAATCCCGAACTGGCCCGGTTGTGGTCGCTGGTGGCCGAGACCTGGAGCGAAGCGGCGACAACGCTGGGATTGGCCGCTGACGCTATTCCCGAATCCTTACGGCAATCGGCGGTCTGGCGCGACTATCAGCGCACCCAGATCGACTATCTCAACCAGTTACGCGGTACCGCTACGGAAGCGCTGGACTTAATGGAGCAACGGCTCAACGAACTGACCGCCGCCGGAAAAACCATCAGCAGCCTGCGCGAACTGTACAACCTGTGGGTGGACTGCAATGAGGAAACCTACAGCCGGATGTTGCGCAGTTCCGCTTATGGCGAACTCAACGGCCGGTTATTCAACACGCTACTGCGCTGCTACGCTCACCCGGAGGCGCAATCATGATCGGTTTAACCGCAGACCAAATCGCCGCCGAAATCCAGAGCTTCAGTGACCGTCTCAAACAGGGTGCGCAGACGCTGGCGGCCGTGGGGGAGATTGAAACCGGCGTTTCATCGCGGGAAGCGGTTTATCAGGAAGACAAGCTGACCCTGTATCGCTACGAACCCCGGGTAGAAAATCCGCACCCGGTACCCCTGCTGATCGTCTACGCGCTGGTCAACCGGCCCTATATGATGGATTTGCAGGAGGACCGTTCGCTGATCCGGGGGCTGCTGGATGCCGGGCTGGAGGTGTATTTAATCGACTGGGGCTATCCTGACGCCGCCGACCGCACGTTGACCCTGGCGGATTACGTTCAGCGCTATATCGGGCATGGCGTGGACGTCCTGCGCGAACGGCATGGCGTTGAAGCGATCAATCTGTTGGGGGTCTGTCAGGGTGGCGCTCTGAGCCTGTGCCACAGTGCGCTCTATCCAGCCAACATCCGCAATCTGGTCACTATGGTCACGCCGGTCGATTTCCAGACCCCGGACAATGTGCTCAGCCATCTGCTCCGGCACATGGATGTCGATTTACTGGTGGACACCTTTGGCAATGTCCCTGGCCAGTTGCTGAATTTTGCGTTCCTGTCGCTGAGTCCCTTCCGGCTGGCGGGACAGAAATATGTCGATCTGGTGGACATGTTCGACGACGCGCAGGCGCTGAAAAACTTTCTGCGGATGGAAAAATGGATCTTTGACAGCCCGGATCAGGCCGGTGAAGCCTTCCGCCAGTTCGCCAAGGACTTCTTCCAGCAGAACAAGCTGATCAAGGGCGAAGTGCTGATCGGCGACCAGCAGGTGGATTTACGCGAGGTGGTTATGCCAGTGCTGAACGTCTACGCGACGCAGGATCATCTGGTGCCGCCGGCTTCTTCCAAAGCGCTGGCAGCCTGTTGCGGCAGCCGGGATTATTCAGAACTGTCTTTTCGAGGGGGGCACATCGGCATTTATGTCAGCAGTCGTGCGCAACGCGAAGTACCGCCAGCGATTGCCGCCTGGTTATTGGCGCGTTAGTCGGTTCGGCGAATTGGCTTACGGCTTGTCTTTCCTGCCCTTCCGTTCCTTATCCGGCTTTTCCGGCGAAGGCGTAGCAGCGGGCGGGTTGACCGGGGCGGCAGGTTGCGTCGCAGGGAAGATCTCGCTGATGGAGACCGGCGGGACATAAGGTTTCTGGAGTTGTTCGTTGACGCTCTTCCACAGCGACAAATTATGTTCCACCAACTCGGTCATCATCGTCAGCGGATTATTGCCGATGATGGTGCGCATCTGCTCCCGAAACAGGTGCTGTTGATCGACAAAGGCTTGCAGGCTTTTTTCCAGATAATTGCCCATCATGCCTTGCAGGGTGTCGCCATAGAAACGAATGATATGAGCCAATACATCCGTGGTGAAAATTGGGCTGCCCTGCTCTTCCTGCTCACTGATAATCTGCAACAGAATCCCACGGGTGATGTCGGTATTGGTTCGGGCGTCGATGACATGAAAATTGGCGCGATCCAATACCAGTTGCTTCACATCCTCAAGCGTGATGTAACTACTGACAACCGTGTCGTAGAGTCGGCGATTCGGGTATT
>JAIFNF010000280.1 GCA_020047885.1 Gammaproteobacteria bacterium
TTCTGGTGACCGGCCCGACCGGTTCCGGCAAGTCCACGACGCTGGCAGCGATGGTCGACCATATCAACAAGAACGAGTATGGCCATATTCTAACCATCGAAGACCCGATTGAATTCGTTCACCAGAGCCAGCGCTGTCTGGTCAATCAGCGCGAAGTGCATCGGGATACCCTGGGCTTTACCGAAGCGTTGCGTTCGGCGTTGCGCGAAGATCCAGACATCATTCTGGTGGGCGAAATGCGCGACCGGGAGACGATCAGCCTGGCGTTGACCGCCTCGGAAACCGGCCATCTGGTGTTCGGCACGTTGCACACCAGCTCAGCGCCCAAGACCATTGACCGCATCATCGACGTGTTCCCGGCGGGCGAAAAGCCGATGGTGCGCTCCATGCTGTCGGAATCGTTGCGGGCGGTCATTTCCCAGGCGCTGCTCAAAAAGAAGGGGGGTGGGCGTATGGCGGTGCATGAAATCATGGTCGGCGTTCCCGCGATCCGCAACCTGATCCGTGAAGACAAGGTCGCGCAGATGTACTCATCGATTCAAACCGGGGCGTCCTACGGGATGCAGACGCTCGATCAGGCGCTGCTGGAAGTGGTCAAGAAAGGCTCGATCACCCGCGATGAAGCGATCACCTACGCCCAGAACAAGGCATCGTTCAAACAGCAGATGTGAGCAGCGGAGCGAGTGGCGAGTAGCGAGTAGCGAGTAGCGAGTAGCGACAAAGGTCTACATACTGTTTCGCTATTTCGCTATTTCGCTATTTCGCTATTTCGCTATTTTCCCCTCACGCTGATACACCACCCGCCCTTCCAGCAGCCCGTCCCGGTAACGCCCAGCCGATAAACGGGCTGTTCTGACCCCGACTGCACAGGTGGCCCGATTCCAGCAGTTCCTCCGCTTCGGGATCGAACACGCAGACATCCGCCGTCGCGCCCACGCCGAGATGACCGAGATCCCGCCCCAGAATCTGCGCTGGGCCACAGGTCAGTCGTTCAATGACCGTGGTGAGTGGCAACAGGCCGTCCTGCGTGAGTCGCAGACTGAGCGCGAGCAGCGTATCCAACCCGGAAATGCCCGGTTCGGTATCACCAAACGGCGCTTGTTGCGCATCCGGTTCATGCGGCTGATGATCCGAGCAGATCGCGCTCAATGCGCCGCTGGCCAGGCCGGCTCGCAACGCCTCCTTGTCGCGCAATCCACGCAGCGGCGGTTGAACATGGCAGCGGCTGTCAAAGCCGACCAGATCCATCTCGGTCAAGTGCAGGTGGTGAACCGCCACATCCGCGCTGACCGGCAAACCGTCCGCGCGGGCGCGGGCGATGAGTTCCACCGACCGACCGCTGGACAGTCGCCCAAAGTGGACTCGTACCCCCAAGTCGCGCACCAACTCCAGATCGCGGGCGATCACCCCAGTTTCCGCCGCCGCCGGGATGCCGGGCAACCCCATCCGCGTCGCAACGGCACCTTCGTGAGCGAGGCCGTGACCCAGTTCGGTATCCAGCGGAGTTAGAAACACGGTCAGGTCAAATGTGGCGGCATATTCCAGCGCCCGCCGTAACACCCGGCTATTGGCAATCGGTCGGCCGCCGTCACTAACGCCGATGCAACCGGCTTCCTTCAGCGCCGCCATTTCCGCCAGGCGTTCACCGCGCAACCGATGCGTCAATGCGCCCAGAGTCAAGACCCGGGCCTGCCCGGCGGCTTTGGTGCGGCGGCGAATCCACTCAATGACGGCAGGTTCATCAATGGGCGGGTCGGTATCGGGGGGGCAGACGAGAGTCGTAATACCACCGGCGGCAGCGGCACGGGTTTCACTGGCAATCGTCGCCTTGTGTTCCTGACCCGGTTCGCGCAGGCGGGCGCACAGGTCAATCAGCCCCGGACAGACCACCTGACCCTGGGCGTTAATGACCTGTTTCGGGGTGAAACCCGCGGGCGACTGACCCAGGCCGACAATTTTGCCGCCGGCGATGAACAAGTCAGCCACTTGATCAACGTGATGAGCCGGGTCGATCACCCGACCGCCCTGAATCAGGATCTGCATTAGGCCACCTCCCCAGCGGGCCGAGCCTGATGGCCCAGCGTAATGGACATGATCGCCATGCGCACCGCGATGCCGTTGGTGACTTGTTCGAGAATCACCGACTGGGGGCCGTCCGCCACCCGCGAATCGATTTCCACCCCGCGATTGATCGGTGCCGGATGCATCACGATGGCGTCCGGATGCGCCAGAGCCAGCCGTTCCTCGGTCAGGCCGTATTGCTGGAAAAATTCCTGTTCCGAGGGCAACAGTGCGCCCTCCATGCGTTCCCGTTGCAAGCGCAGCATCACCACCACGTCCACATCCCGCAGACCCTCGGCCATGCGGTAGAACACGCACACCCCCAGATTTTCCACCTGGGCAGGCAGCAAGGTGCGGGGTGCGATGACCCGAATTTCGCCGGTACCGAGAATACTCAGCGCGTGGATCAGCGACCGGGCCACCCGTGAGTGCAGAATGTCGCCGACAATGGCCACGCGCAGATTGGGAAAGTCCGGCTTGTGGCGGCGGATGGTGAAGACATCCAGCATCGCCTGAGTGGGATGCGCATGGCGGCCATCGCCGGCATTGAGCACCGCAATATGCGGTTTGACATGCCGGGCCATGAATTCCGCCGCACCACTTTGCTGGTGGCGCACCACAAACATATCGCACTGCATCGCTTCGATATTGCGCAGGGTATCCAGCAGACTTTCGCCCTTCACCGCCGAAGACGTTGCAATATTCAGGGTTAGCACATCGGCGGACAGGCGCTTGGCGGCCAGTTCAAACGTGGTGCGGGTGCGGGTGCTGGCTTCAAAAAACAGATTGACGATGGTTTTGCCGTGCAGCGTCGGCAGTTTCTTGACGCGCCGCTCGGCCACACCACGCAGCGATTCAGCGGTATCGAGGATGTCCGTCACATGGCGGTGGGTCAGCCCTTCAATGGTCAGAAAATGCCGCAGACGGCCCTGGGGATCGAGTTGGATGTGGGTCGCAGTCATGGCGTGGTTTGCTGTATCACTAATTGCAAGAGTTCGGGGCCGGTCAATTGCACTTCCTGGCTGGCGGGCAGTTCCAGGCGGGCGCCGACCACGTTGGCGTCAATCGGCAACTCGCGGCCGCCCCGATCCACCAGCACCGCCAGCAACACGGAAGCCGGTCGGCCATAATCGAAGAGCGCATTCAGCGCAGCGCGAATGGTGCGGCCGGTGTGGAGGACGTCGTCAATCAGCACCAGATGGCGACCGTCCACATCGAACGGTAGCTCCGAGGGCTGAACCCGCCGATGGACGCCGATGCGGCTAAAATCGTCCCGGTAGAAGGCGACATCCAGTTGACCAATCGGGTCAGCAATGCCCAGTTGCTGGCGCAGGCGCTCGGCGATCCAGACTCCGCCAGTGTGCAGACCGACCAGCATCGGTTCGGCAATGCCGCGTTCGGTCAGCAGTTCGCGTAACTGCCCAGCCACCGCTTGAATCAGAAGTTCAGCGTCACGCATGAGCCATGTCCTCCAGCGCCCCTTTTTCCAAAGGAAAAACGCCAACCGGTGGGTTGAAACGCAGGTTAAATGCCGTTTCCAGAATGATGGCCGCGGCTTGAGCGTCCAGATGCGCCGGACTGTTCCGACGCCGCCCGGTAGTGGCCGATTGACGCTGTTCGGCCTCCCAGGAAGACAACCGCTCATCCACTGTCGCCACCGGCAGGTGGTACCGTCCATGCAGTTGGCGGCAGAAGCGCAGCGCCGCATCGGTCATCGCGTTAGCGGTTTCATCGGCATGGCGCGGGACGCCAACGACCAGTCCATCCGGACGCCATTCCGCAATCAGGCGGGCGATGGCCTCCCAGTCTGGGTGTTGCTGGCGGGTGGGCAGGATGCAGAGTGGCCGCGCCGAACCGGTGAGCGTATCGCCCACCGCGACGCCGATGCGCAACCGGCCGACATCGAATCCCAGCGCAATGCGCCAGGCGGCGGGCACCTGGGAGAGCCGGGCGGGGTTCGACCCGCGCTCAGCCGTGGCCGACATGGGAGGATAGTAAGTGCAGATCGATGCCCAGTAGCGCCGCCGAGGCCAGCCAGCGCTGTTCGCTGGGCGTTTTAAACAGGATCTTGAAATCGAAGGGACTGGAGAGCCAGGCATTGGCCAGCAGTTCCTGTTCCAGTTGACCAGGCCCCCAGCCGGCGTAGCCCAGGGCCACCAGCAGATGTTCCGGCCCCTGACCCTGTGCGACGGCCTGCAAAATGTCGCGGGAGGTGGTGATGCCGATATCGTCGGTGACGCGCAAGGTTGTCCCCCAGTGACCTACCGGGCTGTGCACAACAAAGCCCTGTTCGGTTTCCACCGGCCCCCCGTGATAAACCGGGATCTTCGCCAGTTCCGGTTGATCACTCTCAAGCTGAAGGTGTTCCAGTAACTGGCTGAGCGTCAGATTGAGCGGGCGGTTAATCACCAGACCTAACGCGCCATTCGCGCTGTGTTCGGTGATGAAGGTCACAGTTTGGGAGAAATTGGGATCGTCCAGGCTGGGCATGGCGATCAGGAACTGGTTCTGTAGATAGGTCGGATCGATCATCGGCATAGTATCGGAATTCAGGCCGCCCTTGACAAGCGCTGGCCGGGCTATCGGGCTATTCAACGCGCCCGGATGCGGCCACCCGGATCAAAACGCCAGGGCGCTTCAATGCGCAGCAGATCCACGTCGCGGCGCAACTCGGGCGGAAAGGGCGGATAAGGTGCGGCTCGTTCAACGATGCGCCGAGCCGCCTGATCCAGTTCAGGATAGCCTGAAGAACGCATCACCCGCACCTCCTGGAGCTGGCCATCGGCGCGAATCACCACGTCCAGCAAAGGTCCAGCGCCGGTTGGCAGGCGCCGGGCGCTGTCCGGAAAATTGGTTTCTCCCACCCGCGTCACCTTGCGTGCCCAGTCAGCGGCATAAAATCCAGCCGCGGAACGGGTATCGGTCAGGCTGACCCGCCGGGTGCGCGTGCTGGCTGAGGCCTGGCGCTGCTGGGACGTTTCGAGACTAGCGATCTGACCGAGCAGAGCTGCACTGTCCAACTGACCCGGTGCGGGACTTTCGGAACGACGAACCACGGGCGGCGCGGCGGGTTTGGGGGTGACTGCGGCTTTTGGCGGCGATGAGGCCACCGGGCGTGGTTTGGATTCGACCCTGGGCTGGGGCTTCGGCTGAATCGCCGGTTTCGGGGTGGGTTTAGCGACCGGCGGTGGTTTCAGCGTCGGCTTGACTGCCGGTTTCAACGCGGGTTTCGGCGTCGATTTCACCGCCGGTTCAGGCGCGGGTTTCGGCTCCTGGACGGGTTCGGGCGCGTTCGCCAGAGGTAGAAAGGGCGCAGGCCGGGTCGGCGGCAGCCATGCCATGAAAACCGGTTCTACAGGCGCTGCGACCGGCGTGGGTTCCGGTACGGCCAGGCGGATCTGGAACGGTAGCGGTGCAGGCGGCTGGATGGCTTGCCGCCAGTGGATCGGTACGCTCGACAGCAAGGCCGTGTGCAGTCCCAGCGCCAGTAGCGCCGACAGTGCCAGTCGAGCCGGTTCGGAACCCATGCCGAATGCCCTCATGCCGGTCTGTAGCCCGTCAGCGCTGTAATCGTCTTGCAATCGTCGCCATCAGCTCATCGCCGATATTCAGCCCGAACTGCGCATCCAGTTCACGGGCGCAAGTGGGACTGGTGATATTAATTTCGGTTAAATAATCGCCAATCACATCCAGCCCGACAAACAGCAGTCCCATTTCGCGCAGGGTTGGCGCGACCTGCCCACAAATCCAGCGGTCGCGTTCACTCAGCGGAACGCCGACGCCCCGCCCGCCTGCCGCGAGATTGGCTCGGGTCTCCCCGGCTTGTGGAATCCGCGCCAAGGCGTAGGGAACCGGTTCGCCGTCGATCAGCAAAATGCGCTTGTCACCAGCGACGATTTCCGGCACATAGCGCTGCGCCATGGTCAACCGCCGGCCATGGTCGGTCAGGGTTTCCAGAATGACATTGAGGTTGGGATCGCCCTCTCGTAACCGAAATACCGACGCCCCGCCCATGCCATCCAGCGGCTTGACTACAATATCCGCCTGTTCGCTCAGAAACGCTTTAATCCGCGCCGACTCCCGGCTGACCAGCGTGGGTGGACCGCACTGGGGAAACTGCAGGGTGAATAACTTTTCATTCGCATCGCGCAGGCTGCGGGGCTTATTCACCACCAGGACGCCGGCCCGTTCCGCCAGTTCCAGTAAATAGGTGGTATAGATATATTCCATATCAAACGGCGGATCCTTGCGCATCAGGATCACATCCAGTTCCGCCAGCGGCAATTCCCGTTCGCCATGGAACGTGAACCAGCCGCCCTTATCCTCCTGAACACGCAACTCCCGGGAGCGCCCGAACGCCTCACTGCCGCGAGCGTATAGATCCGCCTGCTCGAAATAATGCAGCGTCCAATCGCGGGCTTGCGCCGCCAGTAGCATGGCGAATGTTGTATCCTTCTTGATCGTGATCGTGGCGATGGGATCCATCACTACGCCGATTTTAAGCGTCATGGTGTTTTTTTCCGTCAAGTGGCGTCAAGGGGCTTTACAACCCGATTTTCAATGATTGAACGGCGTTCTGAATAAAAGTTTAACGTTTCCCTCATGGCGCCGCATTGAGTAGTATGCTAAATATCATGTTAAAAAAACCAACCGTCCATCGCAGCCTCACGCGATAGGTGTAAAACTGACTGATAAGCGCCTCAACTCCCCCGGGGATTTGGCGTGACGCAATGGGTTCCGGAACCCGTCCAGAGGACAGAGCTTGTGGCCGATGCGGCAATAACCCCCCTCAAGGTATCCCCGGCATCGCATCCTTTTGATGTGCTGCTGCAGCTTGATCAGCGCATCCGCGAGCGGACGCCGATCCAGGAGACCGGTGCGCAACTTTCGGAGATTCGCGGACGGCTCGCGTTACGCCTTGCGACCTGGAACCTGCTATTCTCAATGGATGATGTCGCTGAAATCATCCCGGTACCTCGCATTATTACCCGAGTTCCCGGGGTCAAGCGTTGGCTGCTGGGGATTGCCAACCTGCGCGGTAAGGTCATTTCAGTCTCGGATTTGCGGGATTTTCTGACCGAACGGCTTACGACAAAATTGCCCGGCAGCCAAATCGTCGTCGTGCGTTCCGGCGAATGGGATTATGGCTTGCTGGTAGATGAAATTATCGGTATGAGACACTTTGGGCCACAACATCGCCTGCCCTCACTCGATGCCCTGGAGGCGAACCTCCGCCCCTATGTGATTGAGGCGTTTCTCAATGAAAACCAGCACTGGCTGGCGTTCAATACCGGCAAGCTTTTGACAGATCAAAGATTTTTGAACGCTGCTAACTAGACGGCAAAAACGGTGCAAACCAGTTTTTTCGGGAGTTTCCCCTCCGGGAGCAAGGGTGGGGCCATAGGACTCTGTGCGATGAGAAAATAACAATGCGTGACTCGCGAGACAATTCGGTACTAAAGAGCTTTTCCGGCACCTATCTGGGTCTGTTAGGCACACTGATGCTCTTCATCGTGCTGATGGGCATTATTTTCAGCCTGCTGGCGCAACAAAGCGAGGAGGAAGAGGCCCAGTTCACCCTGACGAGCGAGCAGCGGATGCTGTCGCGTGCGGTGGTATCGGATGTGCTCGAAGCGGCGCGTGGCAAAGAAAGCGCATTCGGCCGGCTCAAGAACACCCGCGACCGCTTTGAGCAAATTTTGAAGGATCAGCGCAACGGTAGCGCCGCCTTGTCGCCGGCTCCGCCGGAGATCCTGCCCGCCCTCGATGAACTGGAGAACCGCTGGAAGCCAGTGCGTGGCGACATTGACGTCATCCTGGCCGGGCGGGAACCGGTGATGGTTGTTAACAATCTGGTGCCGCTACTGGACGGTCCACTGACGCAGATGAATACCCTGTCCGATGAGATCGCCAAGAGCCTGGCTAATAACAAGACCGAGGCTCGGCAGGTGTATCAAGCCACCAAACAACTGCAACTGGGTGAGCAAATCGCTAGTGATCTCAAACGGATGCTCAGCGAGGGGGGACGGAGCGCCGCCGCCGTGGCTGACCGATTCAGCCGCAATATCACACTGTTTGGCCGGGGACTCAAGGGCATGCGCGAGGGTGATCCCCGGCTGGGCATCGATCGCGTCACGCTCCCCGACAGCGCCAACAAGCTGGCTGAACTCAATGATCTGTTCAAATCCTTGGATGCTGAAGCCGCCCGGATCATTGAAAAGGCACCGGAATTAATCAGAGTCCAAAACGCGGCGCAGAGCGTTGCTGACAAGGGCGACGCCTTGCTGGAAGCCGCGACCCGGCTGCTGGAGACCTATGACGCGCACAGCCACCAAATACGGTTGCTCGGTATCCCGTTGGTCAGCTATCCGGTCGCCTATATTCTCGGGGTGCTGGCGCTGTTCCTGCTGATGGCGCTGCTGTATGTGCAGAATCGTGAAAGCCGTGGGCAGCTCGCCGATGCCGAACAGCGCAAGCAGGAAACTGAAGAACAGAATCGCCGTAATCAGGACGCCATCCTGCGACTGCTCGATGAGTTGGGCAACCTGGCCGAGGGAGACCTGACGGTGCAGGCCAGCGTAACTGAGGACATCACCGGCGCGATTGCCGATTCGGTGAACTACGCGATCGAAGCCCTGCGCGACTTGGTATCCACCATCAACAGCACCTCCGGGCTGGTCGCTGCGGCGGTGCAGGAAACCAGTTCGATCGCTGACCGGCTGGCCAAATCCAGCGAAATTCAAGCTCGGCAGATTGAAAACGCCAGCGCGACCGTGATGCAAATGGCGCAGTCCATGGATGATGTGTCTTCCAAAACGGCCGCTTCCGCTGAAGTCGCTGAGAAATCAGTAGGCATCGCCCACGAGGGCGGTGACCGGGTGCGACGCACCATCAGTGGTATGAACGCTATCCGCGAGCATATTCAGGACACGTCCAAGCGCATCAAGCGCCTGGGTGAATCGTCGCAGGAAATCGGCGACATCGTGGCGTTGATCAACGACATTGCCGACCAGACCAACATTCTGGCGCTGAATGCGGCGATTCAGGCTTCGGCGGCGGGCGAGGCCGGGCGCGGCTTCGCGGTCGTCGCTGACGAGGTGCAACGCCTGGCCGAGCGCTCCAGCAACGCCACCAAGCGTATTGAAACCCTGGTCAAGACCATTCAGGCCGATACCAATGAAGCCATTATCTCGATGGAGAAGAGTACAGGCGAGGTCGTGGGTGGCGCGGGGTTGGCGGAAAAAGCCGGCGAGGCGCTGGAAGAAATCGAAAAAGTATCCGCCAGACTCGCCGAACTGATTGACGAGATCTCCAAATCGGCAGGCCAGGTGTCAGAAATGGCCTCCCGGGTGTCGAGCGCCATGATCGCTATCAACGATATCACCGGCCAAACCGCTGAAAGCAGCGTGGCGACCGCTTCGGCTATTGGCAAGCTGAACCAGTTGGCGCAGGAACTGCGTCAGTCGGTGGCAGGCTTCCGGTTGCCTGATTGAGCGGATTGACGTGACTGGATTTCGCCAGGGCGTTTTGGGCAGTGATGGTTTGGGCGGATTTTCCGCAGGGGGAGGGTAGCGTGGTCACGTCGCGTCGCATCACCGATAACCCGTTGGGTTTTGTCAAGGATGATCTGTTGCTGGCTCTGCGGCGGATCCAGATCGATCTGGAGGGCGGCCATGAGGGGCTGGCGGATCCGTCCGCACTGGAAGCGATGGTTGATGCCATCGATCAGGTTCGCAGCCCCCTAGCGGTACTCGAACATCGGGAAGCCGTCGCCCTGCTGGATGAAATGCGTGCTACCGTTCTGGATCGGTCGCAACGCGTGTCTCCGCTGGTAGATCCCGCTCAGTTACAGCAGGCCGTTCAGCAACTGACGGCCTATCTGGAAACCTATCTGTCTCCCGGTAACCGGCAGACCAACCCCGGTGCGCTGGTCGAAACAGCGACCGCCTTGCGTCAGGCACGCGAGCCAAACGCGACTGAAGCGCCGCTCGCTGACCCGATGGAGTCGTCCATGGGATTGGGCAGTGTTCGCCATGTTCTGGAACGGTTGCAGCACAAGGTCGCTGAAACCGTGGAGAAAGCCGCGGATGATGCCGCATCCTGGGCCGTCTTGCAGCCGGACTTGTCTCTCCTGCATCAATTAGCTACCGAACGCGGCTGGGATCGCGCGGCGCGGCTTCTCGAACGCCTGGATCGGATCGTCGATGTATTAGTCACGGGCGGCGCAGAACACTATGGCGTGTTGGTCAGCAGCGTTTGCGATGAAATCCTGGCGGGTCTCGGCTATACGCTGGAATCGTCGGGTCAGGGCAGTCCGGCAGCATCCACCATCTTGAACGATGCCGAAGCCCAGTTGGCTCAACTGGATACCCTGCTCGGACTGCCTGCCAAATTACCGACCCTC
>JAIFNF010000078.1 GCA_020047885.1 Gammaproteobacteria bacterium
CGGGTGTGGGGGGACTATGCCTGTTTCACTCGCCCGGAAATGAAAGTTGAGCGGGTTTCCTATGACGTGATGACACCCTCTGCCGCACGCGGGGTGTTAGAAGCGATTCTATGGAAACCACAGATAGTTTGGCGAGTAACACAGATTGATGTCCTCAAGCCTATTCGCTGGACTTCGGTACGCCGCAATGAGGTTGCCAGCGTGATCTCCACAGACAATGTTAAAACCGCAATGAAACGGGGTAAAGGTACCTTGGGATTGTATGCCGATGAGGATCGGCAACAGCGTGCGGCACTGATATTGCGCGATGTGGATTACCTGATTCATGCCCGATTTGACTTAACCGCGCAGGCTGGTTCTGACGATACCCTCGCGAAATATGCGGCCATGTTCCTCCGTCGCGCTGAAAAAGGGCAATGTTTCAACCAGCCTTATCTGGGTTGCCGGGAATTTTCGGCAGCGTTTACTAAAGTAGACCTTGCTGGATCGTTGCCGGAGCCCATTGCTAATAGCCATGATTTGGGCTGGATGCTGTACGACTTGGAATATCAAGGCTCGGAGCCAAGGCCGTGCTTTTTTCGCGCCCAACTCGACAACGGCACCGTGCGAGTGCCAGAATGGAATAGTGAGGAGATCGCCCGATGATTTTGCAATCTCTATGCGATTATTACCGTCGACAAATGGATCTATTGCCGCCGCCAGGCTTTGAACGTAAGGCAATCCCATTTGTGATCGTTTTGAATCGAGACGGGCAGTTTTTTGATATTGATGATACCCGTGATGGTAACAATAAGCGCGATAAAGGTCGACTGTTTACTGTGCCGCAAGGTATTAAAAAATCATCGGGGATCGCAGCTAATTTATTATGGGATGTTATGGGTTATGTGCTGGGTGTAGTGAGTGAAGTACGGGCTGCCAAGGCTTTTATTCAACGTATTCATGACACTTTTCCAGATCCAATGAGTGATGATGGAGTACGGGCAGTTTTGAATTTCTTGACGTGTGGTAATTTCAACAACGTGTTTACTCATTCGCTATGGCCAGAGATGACAAAATCTACTGAGCCACTTAGCTTTCGTTTAGAGGGTGACTTGGAGTTGATTTGCCAGCGCGAGGCAGTATGCCGTGAATTGATGACGAAAGAATCCACTAATAGTACTGGGCTAAGACGCTGTTTAGTTACTGGAGAGTTCGGCTTGATTGCCCGGCTACATACAGCAATTAAAGGTGTACGCGGTGCGCAAAGTAGTGGGGCTAATGTCATTTCCTTCAATTTCGATGCGGCCTGTTCCTACGGCAAAAAACAGGGTATGAATTCCCCTATCGGCGAATCTGCCGTATTTGCTTACACCACAGCACTAAATACCCTACTACATACTGATTCCCGTCAGAAAATATCGGTGGGTGCCGATACTTTTGTGTTTTGGGCTGAGAAGCCCAACCCTGCTGAAGAATTGTTTGCGGCTTGGCTGCAACCCGATCCTGACGATCCGGCGCGAGGTGTAGAAGCTATTGAGGCATTATACAAAGCGCCACAAACTGGCGTTCGGCCTCTTGATCAGGATGACACCCGATTTTTCGTTCTGGGCTTGACCCCAAATGTAGCGCGGCTTTCAGTGCGATTGTGGAACATGACCACAGTCCGGGAGTTGGCGGCAAATATCCGCCAGCATTTTGATGATTTGACGATAGTCCGTTCTACCCGCGATCCGGAGTATTTGCCGTTATGGCGTCTGTTAATCGCCACCGCGGCTCAAGGCAAAAGTGAGAACATCCCGCCACTATTGGCGGGTGAAGCATTGCGGGCGATTATTGCCGGGACGCCTTACCCGCAAATCTTATTGGCCGCTACCCTGCAACGGATTCGCGCCGAGCAGGGAACGGTTACGTATCCCCGTGCGGCGCTTATTAAGGCCGTACTCGTTCGCAACGCCCGATTTCGTAATTCTATCGAACCGGAGGTTACTGTGGCACTTGATATTGAGAATCCAAATATTGGCTATCGCTTGGGTCGGTTATTTGCGGTATTAGAAAGAATCCAGGAAACATCCAGCCCCGGTCTGAATGCCACTATTCGTGACCGTTTCTATGGTGCCGCTTCAGCCACACCGATTACCGCTTTTCCTTATTTGCTCAAGCTGAAGAATCATCATCTGAACAAACTAACCGTAGGACAAACGGTCTGGCTGGAAAGTAAGATTGGTCAAATCATGGAAGCGATTACCCAATTTCCCGCCCATTTCAATCTCGATGACCAAGGGCGATTTGCCATTGGTTATTACCACCAGCGTCAAGATTTCTTTACTCGCAAATCTGACGCCCAAGAACCTACTGACTAGGAAGCGCCCAATCATGACTGACGTGATTAAGCACCGCTACGACTTCACATTGCTGTTCGACGTAATAGATGGCAATCCTAATGGTGACCCAGACGCCGGCAATATGCCACGCATGGATCCGCAAACCGGGCACGGACTGGTGACCGACGTGTGCCTGAAACGCAAAGTTCGTAATTACATCGGACTCAAACAAGGTGAACAACCGCCGTTTGAGATTTACGTTAAAGAAAAGGCGGTGCTGAATAAACAACACGAACGCGCCTATTCATCGCCGGGTTTTACACTAACTGGCGATGGTGGCAAGCGCAAAAATAGCGGAGATGAAGTAGAAAAAGCTCGGCAGTGGATGTGCAATAACTTCTACGATGTACGCACTTTCGGAGCGGTTATGTCTACTGGTGATCTTAAGTGTGGACAGGTACGTGGCCCGGTGCAGATCACCTTCGCGCGCAGTATGGATGCCATTACCCCGGTGGAACATTCCATTACCCGGATGGCGGTAACGACCGAGGCTGAGGCTGAGAAGCAGGGCGGTGATAATCGGACAATGGGCCGCAAGTTCACAGTGCCGTATGGCCTGTATCGGGCGCATGGATTCATTTCGGCCCATTTGGCGGCGCAGACCCATTTTTCGGAGGATGATTTAGCATTACTGTGGGAAGCGTTTGGCACTATGTTTGAACACGATCACTCTGCTGCTCGCGGGCAGATGACGACTCGTGGCTTGTATGTGTTCAAGCATGATTCGGCGCTGGGCAATGCACCGGCTCATCGGCTCTTTGAGCGGGTCACAGTGAAGTTGCGTGAATCAGGCAGTACGCCTCGCGAGTTCGCTGATTACACAATCACGGTCAATGAAGCGGGATTGCCGGAAGGAGTCACGTTGTTGCGGAGGAATCGGACGATGCGATTGCGATCTCGGCGATTCAGCACTACAGCTATTGTCCGCGCCAGTGTGCATTGATCCATGCCGAACAGGTATGGGATGAAAACGTGCATACCTTACGTGGGCAAGCAGCGCATGAGCGGGTGGATACGCCTGAAAGTCGCGCCGAGGGTGAAATGCGGGTTGAACGGGCCTTGCCGTTGTATTCCAGACGGTTCGGTCTGGTAGGGCGGGCGGATGTGGTGGAATTTCTACCTGATGGCACTCCGTTTCCAGTCGAGTACAAGCACGGCCCGCGTCGCGCCAAATTGCATGATGATTTGCAACTGGTGGCACAGGCCATGTGCCTGGAAGAAATGCTTGGGTACCCAGTACCTCGTGGAGCCATCTTTCATCACAGCTCACGGCGGCGGCGCGAGGTGATTATTACCGATGCGCTGCGGGTCTTGGTCGTAGAGATCGCACCCAAAGTAAGGGCGCTATTGGCGGCTGATTCCTTGCCACCGCCGGTCAATGATGAACGGTGCAAGGAATGTTCGCTATTGGATTTGTGTCAGCCGGTAATGGTAGCTGGTGCTGGCCGTCTGCACCGCTTGCGGGCGACTCTTTATAACCCGGATGAGGATGAATTATGCGTCACCTCCTGAATACGCTGTATGTGATGACCCAAGGAGCTTATCTGCGTCTGGAAGGTGAAACTTTGGTGGTAGAGGTCGAGCGGCAAAAACGGTTGCAGGTGCCGCTGCATCATATCGGGAGTGTGGTCATCTTCGGCGATATTATGGTCAGTCCGGCAGCGTTGCATCGCTGCGCGGATGACGGCTTGGGAGTGATGTTGCTTAACCGCTATGGTCGGTTCAAAGCACGGTTGGAAGGCTCACTGAGCGGGAATATCCTATTGCGGCAAGCACAACATCGAGCAGTGGTTACTCAGGCTTTGGATGTGGCGCGGGCTTTTGTGGCAGGCAAGCTCCGCAATTCGCGGTATGTGGTATTGCGTGGGGCGCGCGATAGCCATAGTGAATCAGATCGTGAGGTGTTACGCCAATGTGGGCAGTTGCTGGCAGGACACATTCGGCGTTTGCCGAATGCAGCTACATTAGATGAGATTCGGGGCGAGGAGGGAGATGGTGCGCGGGTCTATTTTGAAGCGATACGCCATTTGATTCGGGCGGATGCACGGGAGACATTTCACTTTGAGCGACGTAGCCGTCGTCCGCCGCTGGATTCCTTTAATGCACTGATTTCGTTTATTTACACGCTGCTAGTTCACGATTGCCGGTCGGCACTGGAAAGTGTGGGACTGGATTCACAGTTAGGATTTCTACACGCGGTACGACCTGGTCGCCCCTCATTGGCGCTGGATTTGATGGAGGAATTTCGCCCATTGGCAGATCGCTTGGCGCTGACACTCATCAACCGTACTCAGTTGACGGCCAAGGATTTTGAGCCGCGCCCTGGGGGTGCCGTGTATCTTGCCGAAACCGGTCGAAAAACGGTACTGACCGCTTATCAGCAACGCAAACAGGAAGAGATGAACCATGCGTTGCTACAACAGCCCGTACCGATGGGTTTATTGCCCCATGTACAAGCACGGTTGTTAGCGCGGGCATTGCGAGGTGATGTAGAGGGTTATCTGCCATTTTTGATGCGCTAGATATTCGATAGAACCTTGGCCTCAGTGAGATATTGTCTTCTACCAGTCTATGTTTTTCTCATCTTTATTGAGATTTTTAGAATGTTAATTTTGGTTAGTTATGACGTGAGTACCCAAGATGCTGAGGGTCGTCGCCGATTGCGCCGAGTTGCCCGAGTCTGTGTTAATTATGGGCAGCGTGTACAGAAGTCTGTGTTCGAGTGTCGAGTTAATCAAGCCCAGTATGAGACACTGGAGCGGACACTGCTTGCTGAAATCGATCTGAACGAGGATAACTTGAGGTTTTATAGGCTAACTGAACCATTATCGCAACATATTAAGGAATTTGGCGTGTTCCACGCCGTAAATTTTCAGGAAGAAACATTGATCGTTTGAGAAATTGACCATCGCAGCGCGAACCTCAAGCTATGGTCTGGATCGTGGTTGGTTCGCGCATTGGTTATATATTTGAAAAATAGAATTTTTCGCTTATCTTGAGCGATAGGAATGTGTTAAAACACTTGAAAGAAAATCAGTCCGCGCATACATTGAAAAAACTTGAATTTAATCAAAAAATTGCGATAATAGCGTTTCGCCCGCCTTTGCTGGCGGGTGCGGATTGAAACTTCTTCCACGTCGCCATAGACCAGTCCGTACT
>JAIFNF010000086.1 GCA_020047885.1 Gammaproteobacteria bacterium
ACTTATCGCTTGGCTGATTCGCTTCCCCGCATGGTATTGGCACAAATGCAGGCAGAGCTAAAAACATCAGTGGATGATGAGAAGAGTAAGGCTGAACTGCGCCAACGGATTGAAACTTATCTTGACGCTGGTCATGGTTCTTGCGTACTCCAAACGCCAGAAGTTGCGGCGTGTATAGTGGATACATGGCGCCGCTTTGACGGAGAGCGGTACCGTCTACTGGAGTGGGTCGTTATGCCTAATCATTGCCATGTATTGATTGAGCCGTTTGAGGGCGCTCCTCTCGGACAGATTGTGCTGTCATGGAAGAACTATACGGCGCGGTTTATTAATAAATACAAGGACCGAACTGGGGCGCAACATTCCCAAGAAAAGTCTCAAGTGTGGCAGCGAGACTACTGGGATCGCTTTATACGTAATAACCGTCACTTTGAGGCGACAAAAAACTATATCGTCACGAATCCAGTCAAGGCCGGGTTGGTAGCCAAACCCGATGATTGGCCTTGGAGTAGCGCAGGGGCGATGTTTGAAGATTCATAGGACAAGGGGAGAGTGCTGACATGAAGACCCCTTTCGGGAGCAGCGAATCGTGAAATCTACCACTTGCTCAAGAACTGAAGTGCGGGTGACTATCGAGAAACTGTTGGATCAGGGCTTACCAAGAGTCTATACACCGGAACTGTTTGAGGAAAAGACCGTTGCCGTATTCCAGCACGTCTATGACGCCTACTATGGCGCAGAACGCAGTGTGTATGCAGCGGCATAACTTGAGTTATGCTTGACAATCTTGGCACAAACCTACGGTTTTTTGACTCATGGAAATGCTGGATAAAACGCAAATGCAATGGCTGCTGGCGGTCATTGGAGCCATCGCCGTCACCCTGATCTACCTGTGGGGGATGCGCGCCCGGATTCGGGAAGGCATCCGCAAACGCCGACGCCGACCGACCGGGGGCAATGAACCGGCACTGGGCGGCGCATCCGAGCAAATGTCGGTAGACCTGCTCAAGGAAACCCACGATTTTGGCGAACTGGGCCGGATCACGCCGGATCATCATTTGGCCAATAAGGTCTTGGTCGATGTCGAGATTCGGCCAATTTTGCGCAATGAGCGTCCATCCATGGTGGAAGAGACGCTCTCACCGGCGTCCGTTGCTCAGGCAAATCCCCCTTCTGTACCAGTGGTTGCTGAACCGCCGCCCGAGCCGCGTCAGGAACCGCCGTTCCCGGACTCGTCCACGATCCCGGAATCACCGCAGATGACGGTGGCCTTAACCGTGATCGCGCCGCGTGGCCAATCGTTCACCGGCCCTGGCATTCAGACCGCGGCCAGCGAGTTAGGCTTCCAGCTCGGTACGCACGGGTTATTCGACTACGGTCTGGAGAAAGGCCAGGAGCCGCTGTTTAGTATGGCCCACTTGCGCGCCCCCGGTTCCTTCGATGCGCGGACACTGGGTGCGTTGGCGACCCCGGGGTTATTGCTGTTCATGAATTTGCCGGGTCGGCTGGAAGAACTGCAAGCGCTGGAGCAATTAGTGGTCGCGGCGGATCAGTTGACGCAAAAACTGGGGGGGATGATTGGCGACAAGCATCGCAATCGATTGACCAATCAAAGTCTCTTGCAGTTGCGCAACGAAATCACCGAATTTCAGGAACAACTACGGATTTGGGCGCAATCACCAGAATGAGGGCCGTGCTATGACCGTTTCCAACGACATTTCAACTCGCGCCACTCAACTGCGTGAGCAACTGAATCGGCACAGCTACCGCTACTACGTTCTGGATGCCCCGGACATTCCCGATGCCGAATATGACCGGCTGTTTCAGGAATTGCGGGAGATTGAGGCAGCGCATCCGGAACTGATCACGCCCGATTCGCCCACTCAACGAGTGGGCGGCAAGCCGCTAGACGCATTTACGCCGGTCCGCCATGCGTTGCCCATGCTATCGATCCGCACCGAAACCGAGATCGGCGGCGCAGCAGTTTTTGACACCCAGGTGCGGCGCCGACTCGAACTGGGTCCCGATGCGCCGCTCGTTGAATACGTCTGCGAACTCAAATTTGATGGTCTGGCCGTCAACCTGCGCTATAAAAACGGTCTGCTCATCCAGGCCGCCACCCGTGGTGATGGCGAGACCGGCGAAGACGTAACAGCGAATGTGCGCACCATTAAAACGGTGCCGCTGAAGTTACTGGGCGCCGCGCCCGAGGTGCTGGAGGTGCGCGGCGAGGCGTATATGAGCCGCCCGGATTTTGAACGCTACAATGCCCGGCAACGGGCGGCCGGACAGCCCACGCTAGTCAATCCACGCAATGGCGCAGCGGGCAGTATCCGGCAGCTCGAACCCGCGCTGACCGCACAACGACCCTTGTCCTTTTTTGCCTACGGTCTGGGCGAAACCCGGGGCTGGATGGTACCCGCGACCCATAGCGCGGTTCTCGATGCACTGGCGGCCTGGGGGCTACCGGTGAACCACGAGCGCCGGGTCGCCCACGGTTCCGAGGACTTAATGGCGTTTTACCACGCTGTCGCCGCCCAGCGGGATGCTTTGCCGTTCGACATCGACGGTGTGGTGTACAAGATCAACCGGCTGGATTGGCAACAGAGGTTGTGGCGGCAGCAACAGCGCACCAATCTTCTCGCCCGCGAGCCGCATTGGGCGGTCGCGCATAAATTCCCGGCTCAGGAAGAATTAACGGTCGTCGAGGCGATTGAAGTGCAGGTGGGTCGCACCGGGGCGCTCACCCCGGTCGCACGCCTTAAGCCGGTCTTCGTCGGCGGCGTGACCGTCACCAACGCCACCCTGCACAACGCGGATGAAGTGGCGCGCAAGGATGTGCGGGTGGGCGATACGGTGATCGTGCGCCGGGCTGGGGATGTGATTCCCGAAGTGGTCAGCGTGGTCCTGGAGCACCGCGCCGCCGAGGCTCAGCCGTTTGTCATGCCGGAGCGCTGTCCGGTCTGTGGGTCGCACGTCGTCCGCCTGGAAGGCGAGACCATTGTGCGGTGTCTCGGGGGGCTGAGTTGCCGCGCCCAGCGCCAGGAAGCGATCCTCCATTTTGCCTCGCGCCGGGCGATGGACATTGAAGGCTTGGGCGACAAACTGGTGGAACAGTTGGTGGAACGGGATTGGGTGCGCAGCCCGGCGGATTTGTATGCCCTGAGTGAGGAAACGCTGGCCGGTCTGGAACGGATGGCGACCAAATCTGCCGCGAATCTGGTGGCGGCGCTGGACAACAGCAAAACTACGACCCTGCCGCGCTTTCTGTATGCGCTGGGAATTCGCGAAGTGGGCGTAGCGACCGCGAATGCCTTGGCGACGCAGTTCGGCACGCTGGAGGCGTTAATGGCGGCGGATGAAGAACGCTTGCAGCAGGCCCCGGATATTGGCCCGGTGGTGGCCGCGGCGATTCGGGCGTTTTTCCAGGAACCGCATAATCAGGACGTCGTGGCTCGCCTGCAAGCCGCTGGCGTGTGCTGGCCGGATCCGGTCAGACCGTCGGTGGAATCTCAGCCACTGGCGGGGTTGACCTTCGTGTTGACGGGAACACTGGAATCCATGACCCGTGATGAAGCGGCTGACCTGCTACAGGCGCAGGGCGCGAAGGTCTCAGGAACCGTCTCGAAGAAAACCCACTATCTGGTGGTCGGCAGCGATGCCGGTTCCAAGCTGGACAAGGCGCAGAAGATGGGTGTAGCGGTATTGAATGAAGCCGAGTTGCGGGCCATGCTGGGAATAGGAAGCAGGGAGTAGCAGATCACATCGCTATCTCCCTGTTCCACGTTCTACCTCTCGCTGCTGACTATTTCTTCTCTTCCTTGGCGGCAGCGGCGGGCTTCGCGGCTTCCGGGGCGGGAGCGGCGGGCTTGGCTTCGCTCACCTTGATTTCCGTAACCTCGATTTTGGCACCGGATTTCAGCTTTTCGAGATAGTCGTTGACCATCTTGCTTTGCAACATCTGCTGGATTTGCGGCTTCAGCTCATCCAGGGATGGCGGGGTCGCATCGCGGGTATCTTCCAGCAGGATGACGTGCCAGCCGAACGGCGTCTTCACCGGTGCTTCGCTGAATTTGCCCTTTTCCAGCTTGGCGACGGCTTCCGCGAACGGCGGGACCATCATGCTGGGCGAGAACCAACCCAAGTCGCCACCATTGGCGGCGGAACTGTCGCTGGACTTTTCTTTGGCCAATGCAGCGAATTTGCTGCTGTCCTTCTTCAGTTCAGCGATGACTTCCTTGGCCTTGTCCTCGGAATCCACCAGGATATGAGCCGCCTTATATTCTTTACCTTTCATCGCGGCAACGGCGGTTTCGTATTCCTTCTTGATCGCCTCCTCGCTGGGAGCGAGGGCGCTCATCGCCCGCCGCACGACGGTGCTGGCCAGCAGGTTACGCTGAACCATCGCCAACTGCTGCTTGATCTCGGGATCATCGACCAGTTTTTGCTTGTTGGCTTCCTGCACCAGCAGTTCTTCAATGACCAACTGATCCACCAGCGCCTTGCTGGCTTCAGGGGTATCGGTCTTGACTCGGCCGCCCATTCGTTGCGCCACTTGATCGAAGGTCACCTTGGAAATCGGTGTTCCATTGACGACAGCAACCGGATCAGGGATCGTGAACGTGGGGGCCGGAGCCGCAACGGGCTTGGCCGGAACCGTTGTAGGCGCAGCCGGGGCTGGAGCCGCCTCTGGTTTCTTGTCATCAGCGGCGATAGCGGTCGTCGATAGCAGCAGGGCCGAGGACAGCGCCAGCAGTGGAAGTGTCATTTTGTTGGTTTTGCTCATGTTTCGTGGTTTCCAGAAGGTAGGCCAGTGGCCAAAAAGGTTAGGCTTCATCAGGGGTTTTTGCCTTGCTAATGCTCAAGGCATGAATCTCCCGGTGCATCAGATCAGCCAGCGCTGCATGGATCAGGCGATGGCGCTGAATCAGGGTTTTGCCCACGAAGGCGGCAGACACGATGCAGACGGTGAAATGACCGCCATCTTTCGCTCCGGCATGTCCGGCGTGGGCGGGACTATCGTCAATGATCTCCAGTGCAACCGGAGCCAGTGCGCTCCGTAACCGTTCCTCAATCAGGGTGGCTCGGTCAGTCATGCCGGCAACACCTTGCGGAACGGGTACACTTCGACCGTGGTATATACGCCAGCAGCGACGTAGGGATCGGCATCCGCCCAGGTGCGGGCGTCTTCGAGTGAGGAAAATTCGACGACCAGCAGACTGCCCTGGAAACCGGCGGGACCGGGATCGGGACTGTCGATGGCAGGTAACGGTCCGGCCAGAATGAGGCGTCCTTCAGCCAGCAAGGCATTCAGACGTTCCAGATGTGCCGAGCGAACCGCCAGGCGCTGCTCCAGGCTGTTGGGCGCGTCGCGACCCAGAATAACGTACAGCACGATTCAGGACTCCTTGGACGGGGTATCATCGAGTTTAAGATAGCGGCTCATGTAGGCCGCCTGCGCCAGGATGAAGACCAGCGTCAAACCCAGCATGCCGAACAGCTTGAAGTTGACCCAGGTATTTTCGTCAAAGGTGAAGGCGACATACAGATTGACCACGCCCATAGCGAAAAAGAAGACCGCCCAGGCAAATGTCAGCTTGACCCAGACCGGTGCGGGAAGTTCCAACTGTTCGCCCATCATCCGTTCCAGCAGGGTCTTCTGACCGATAAAATAGCTGCCCACAAACGCGACAGCGAATAACCAGTTCACGACGGTGGGCTTCCATTTGACGAACATGGGGTCTTGCAGCAACAGGGTCGCGCCGCCCAGCACCAGTACCAGCCCGGCGGTGAACAGCGGCAATTTCTCAATCCGACGCTGCCGAATCCAGATCCAGCCGGTCTGCGCCAGGGTGATCACGATCAACACCCCCGTAGCAACATAAATGTCCGCCATCTTATAGGCGATGAAAAACAACAGGATAGGCAGGAAGTCAAACAGCAATTTCATGTAGCGATCACGGATTCCATGGAAAGTGGGCAGACGTGCGGAATTCGGGCAACTTCACCGGGCTATCTTGACCAAACCGCGCCGGACTGGCAAGTTGCCACTCCGCAAGAGTGTTCGTAAAACGGGAATAGTACAGGCCATGAGCCGTCTTTTACAAATCCATCCTGCCAACCCGCAGCCGCGTCTGATCGCGCAAGCGGTTGAGCGGCTGCGCGCAGGCGAGGTGATCGTTTATCCCACCGACTCCAGCTATGCGCTGGGCTGTCAGTTGGGCGATAAAACGGCAGCGGAGCGTATCCGCCACATTCGCCAGACAGATCGCCACCACAACTTTACCTTGGTGTGCCGTGATCTCTCGGAAATTGCCACCTACGCCAAGGTGGACAACTCCCGTTATCGGCTGCTCAAGGCCGCTACGCCGGGACCGTTCACCTTCATTCTACCGGCGACGCATGAAGTGCCGCGCCGCTTGCAGCATCCCCGCCGCAAGAGCATCGGCATCCGGGTGCCGGACAATGCCATCGTCAGCGCCCTGCTGACCGCGCTAGGCGAGCCGATCATGAGCTGCACGCTGCTTCTGCCCGGCGATGAATGGCCGTTATCCGAGGTCGAAGAGATCGAGGAGCGGTTGTGCAATGAAGTGGATTTAATCATCGATGGCGGTTCCGGCCAGCACGAACCGACCACGGTGATTGACTTGACCGGCGATGCACCGCAACTGCTCCGTCAGGGGCTGGGCGACGCCGAACCATTCCTCTGAACCCCGAACCCCGCCAACCGGCTATAATTCTCCCATGCAAGAACTCGATACGATTCAACTTCTCATCGTGCTGGCACCGCCCCTGTTGCTGGCGATCACCCTGCACGAAGTCGCCCATGGCTGGATGGCGCTGCGCTGCGGCGATCCCACCGCTAAATCCCTGGGTCGGCTCAGCCTGAATCCATTCCGACACATCGACCCTGTCGGTACCGTGTTAGTCCCGGCATTGCTGGCGATAGTCGGCGGCTTCATCTTCGGCTGGGCCAAGCCGGTGCCGGTCAATTACCATCGCCTGCGCCAACCCAAACGGGACATGGCGTTAGTGGCGCTGGCGGGACCGGGCGCTAACCTGATCATGGCGCTGGGTTGGGGACTGGTGATGGTCATTGGCTATCACCTGCAAACAAGTATGGCCTGGGTGGGCGAGCCGCTGTCATTGATGGGTAACTATGGCGTCCATATCAACGTCATGCTGGGCGTCCTCAATCTCCTCCCGATTCCGCCGCTGGACGGTTCACGGGTGCTGGCCGGCGTATTGCCTAACCGTGTGGGCGAAACCATGGCGAAGATCGAGCCTTATGGTCTGATCATCCTAGTGGCGCTGATGGCGCTGGGGCTGTTCAATGTGCTGATGCCGGTGGTCAACAGTATCCGGCATTTCATTGTGACCCTGTTTTTCTTCTAATCCCGAACCTGAAAGTCCCCAGTCAATGATGGAAATTACTCTCACCGGCATCACCACGACCGGCGCTCCGCATCTGGGCAATTACGTCGGTGCGATTCAGCCCGCCATTGAAGCCAGTCGCCGCAAGGATGTGCAATCCTTCTATTTCCTGGCCGACTATCACGCCCTGGTCAAATGCCAGGACCCGGCGCTGGTGCATCGTTCCCGGTTGGAAGTCGCCGCGACCTGGCTGGCGCTGGGGCTGGATGTCGAGAACGTCATCTTCTACGCCCAGACCGACATTCCGGAAATTCTGGAATTGACTTGGATGCTCACCTGCGTGACCGCCAAGGGGTTGATGAATCGTGCCCACGCCTACAAGGCGGCAGTGGCTGAGAATATCGCCGATCCCGACAAAGACCCGGACAAGGGCGTCACCATGGGACTGTTCAGTTACCCGATCCTCATGGCGGCGGATATTCTGATGTTCAAGGCCAATAAGGTACCGGTGGGCAAGGATCAGATTCAACATCTGGAGATGGCCCGCGACATTGCCGCCCGGTTTAATTACCTGTACGGCGACCATTTCCCGCTGCCCGAGGCGGTGGTGGATGAAAAAACTGCGGTGCTGGTCGGGCTGGATGGCCGCAAGATGAGCAAGAGTTACGGCAATACCATCCCATTGTTTGAACCGGAAAAGGCGCTGCGTAAACTGATTATGCGGATCAAGACCAACTCGCTGCCGCCGGAAGCGCCCAAGGACCCGGAGAGCTGTGTCCTGTTCCAGATTTACCAGGCCTTTGCTACCGTGGAGGAAGCTGCCGCTTTGCGAGAACGTTATGCCCAGGGCATCGGCTGGGGCGAGATGAAGCAGATGCTGTTTGAGTATCTCAACGTCCGGCTGAGCGAACCCCGAACACACTATCATGAGTTGCTGAAAGCGCCGGATCATATCGAGCACATTCTCAAACACGGTGCCGTCCGGGCGCGGGAATACAGCATACCGTTCCTGCAGGAATTGCGGCGGGCGGTGGGCATTCGGCCACTCAGTCTGTAGCGTCCGACAACGCCTCATTGATATTGAAAATCAGGATGTTAAGGTTATGCGCTATGTAAATCCGTTGACTGATTTCGGCTTCAAGAAAATTTTTACCGAGTTGCCGGGTCAATCATTACTGATCAACCTGCTTAATGACGTATTGGCGTTCCCGGAGCCGATCACAACGGTGCGGTTGCAAAATCTGGAGCAATTGCCGGATACGCTAGCGCAGCGCCGCATGGTCTATGACCTGTTGTGTGAAGATCAGAAGAACCGCACCACACTGGTGGAGGTGCAATGGGCGAGTCAAACCTATTTGAAGGATCGGGCGCTGTTTTACGCCAGCCATTTGTTGCGCCGACAGGGGCAGGCCGGCACCGACTGGAACTATCGGTTACAGCCGGTGTATGTCATAGCGATTCTGAATCATACGTTGATCAAGACAGCGATCCAGCGGGTGACACTCAAGGACGAAGCGAACAAAGTCTTCTATGACAAGTTCGGGCTGGTGTTCGTCGAACTGCCGTCTTTTACCAAGTCGATTGATCAACTGGAGACCCATCTGGATCAATGGTTGTATTTTCTTAAACATGCCGGGGAGTTAGAGTCCATGCCAACCGTATTCAAAGACGATGTGATTGAACGCGCCTTCACGATGGCCGAACTTTATGCGCTGAGTGATGAGGATCGGCGGCGCTATCAGAATGAACTGAAGCATTACCGGGACGAGCTGAATATGCTGGATACCGCTCACGAGACCGGAGTCAACGAAGGTATCGAGAAAGGTATCGAGAAAGGCATCGAGAAAGGCATCGAGAAAGGCATCGAACTGGGACGTCTGGAAGGCTTGCGGCAGGCGGTGGATCGCCTGGTCGCTTCAGGAATTCCAGCCGAGCAGGCCAAGCGCTTGGTTGGATTGGAATAAACTTGATTCCCAAGGTCAGCGGCCAGCCCTGGACCCAGATTCCCCAGGATCTCTACATTCCGCCCGACGCCCTGGAAGTGTTCCTGGAAGCGTTTGAGGGGCCGCTGGATTTGCTGCTCTATCTGATCCGGCGGCAGAATCTTAACATTCTTGATATTCCGATTGCCGAGGTAACCCGGCAATATATGGAGTATCTGACGCTGATGCAGGACATGCGG